>CANGVZ010000248.1 GCA_947457285.1 Flavobacteriales bacterium
AGAACTACTAACAGTGTAATCTCCGTTAATTCCGACCTTCAACGAATGTAAAATCACATCATAGCTGTAGGTGGTCGCTTTCGACAAGAAGCCTTTTTCGATGAGGCTTGAAATACTTTCACCGACAATCAGCTCATGATAGTTTTCATTTAGAGGCAATCGAATATTACTGCTCAGCGGAGTAGCGGTAACTCCCAGGATGACATTATTTTCAAACCACTTAAAAAGCTTTCTGAATGAATTGTAGTGTGCTTCATCGACAATTATTAAACCCACTTTTTCGATCTCAATTTTTTCATCACGAAGACGATTATTGAGCGTTTCTACCATCGCGACAAAACAATCATAATCGTTTTGATCGGGTAATTCTTTGACCTTGCTGATGATGATTTTGTTGCGAACACCAAATTCATCTAGCATTCGGCTGGTCTGACCTAGAAGTTCGACGCGGTGGGTGAGGATGAGGACTTTTTTTCCAGTTTCTTTAATGTAGCGCTTGGCGATTTCAGAGAAGATAACGGTTTTACCGCCGCCCGTGGGCAACTGGAAGCACAAATTGTACTTCTCTGGAAACTTTCGAAGCCGCTCGAAGATTTTCTCGAGGGCGTCGTTTTGGTAATCATAGAGCTTCTTGCCTTCTTTTATCTCCAGCAGCTCTAGTGGTTCAAGCGTCATATATCCTTCTGAGTAGAAACGCGCAAAAATAGGCGCTCTTTTGTCTTTTTCGGCTTTAGATTATGTTAAGTATTATCAACAACTTGGTTGAAAATTATTGAGTTCCTCACATTTTATACTTTAATACCACGTTACTTTCGGCGTGAATGTTGCCTGCGGGCAGTAATATATGCATATGAAACAGATTTTTATCCTCTTTATTGGGCTGACCTTGGGAATGACCATTTTTCCTCAAACTGTTTATTCTCAACCCAAATCGACCTATTCAGTCACTTCCAAAAAAGCCATCAAACAATACGAGGAGGCATTGGCTCTCTATGACCAACGACAATATTCTGAGGCTGCAAATCTTCTGGAGGCCTTGACTCAATCTACCCCTGATTTTATAGAAGCGCACTACATGCTGGCGCAGGTTTATGACGATATGCGTCAGCCAGAAAAAACGATTGCTCCCCTCGAAAAAGCGCTGGCTGTGAATGAAAAATTTTATCCTGAAGGCTGGCTAATGCTTGCCGAGAGTCATTTCGGCCTAGGTAATTATGATCAAGCAGAAAAGGCCGTTTCGAAGTACATGCCCTTTCCGCACGCGACTCCTGAGCTGGAAAAGAGAGCTCAGGTGATCTTGGCAAGTTGTATTTTTGCGAAGAAGGCTATCGCTAGTCCCGTGCCCTTTAATCCCATTAATCTAGGACCTGAGGTCAACAGTGAAAACAATGAATACTATCCGTGCATCACTGCAGACGAAACAACCTTGCTGTTCACTCGCTTAGTTCCTACAGCTAGCGCATACTCTGGAAAGCAAGAAGATTTTTTTATCTCAAAAAAGCAAGGAGAAAAGTGGATCACCGCCGCACCAGTTGCAGAGATCAATACCCCCACCAATGAAGGAGCACCAAGTCTTTCTGCCGATGGACAGACGTTGATATTTACCGCTTGTGAAACGGGAGATGGATTGTGGGGAGGAAATAGAGAAGGCATTGGAAGTTGCGATTTATTCTTTAGCATTAAGTCAGGCAACAATTGGCAGCCTGCGAAAAATCTAGGAAGCGGCATAAATAGCGGTTCTTGGGAAAGCCAGCCTAGCTACAGCGCTGACGGAAGAACACTGTATTTCATTCGAGGGAAACGCTCACCAAGAGGTATTAAAGAACAAGATATTTACTATTGTTATTTAATGGACAATGGTCGCTGGTCTCCTGCACAAAAGATTCCAGGAAAAGTAAATACCATTTTTGAAGAAGAAAGTGTGATGATACATCCAGATGGACATACACTTTATTTCAGCAGCAACGGTCATGCGGGGATGGGTGGTTTAGACATTTATAAAAGTGAACTTCTCCCCAATGGTGAATGGGATACCCCCGTTAATCTTGGTTACCCCATAAATACCAAGGGTGACGAAAATTCTATTCAAGTGACGGCATCAGGAACGGTAGCTCTTTTTGCAAGTGAAAGACCTGGAGGCTATGGTGGATTAGACCTTTACAGTTTTGAGCTTCATCCATTCGCAAGACCACGATTGGTGACCTATATCGCGGGTATCATCAGTGATAAAAATACCTTTAAAAAGCTCGGTGCAAAAGTGGAATTGATTGATCTGGAAACGGGAAAGCAAGTAGCGGAAACTTACAGTAATGGCGGTTCGGGTGATTATCTCATTTGTATACCATCAGGAAAGGATTATGCGCTCAATGTGAGTAAGGAAGGTTATCTCTTTCACAGTGAAAATTTTTCTTTGAAAGAATATAAGAGCACGCAGCCTTATCGTTTGAATGTGCAACTTCAAAAGCTCAAAGTGGGCGCCAATGTGGTATTGAACAATGTATTCTTTAATTCAAATAGTTTTGATTTGTTGCCCGCATCACGAGTGGAGTTAGATAAGCTTGCAGGACTCATTCAAGCCAATCCTAATGTGAAAATAGAAATCGGTGGGCACACCGATAATGTCGGCAATGACCAGGCAAATCAAACTTTGTCAGAGAATAGAGCAAAAGCGGTGGTGGACTATTTGGTGAAAAAAGGCGTAGACGCAAGCAAAGTAAGTTTCAAAGGTTATGGAGAAACTGCGCCAATCGACACGAACGATACAGAAGAAGGAAGAGCACGAAATCGAAGAACGGAATTCAAAGTTGTGGAGTAATTTCGCCGACAAATGATGACTCCTGTTCGCGTTTTTTTCTATATCGCTGGAATGCTGGCCTTGCTTGTGTTGGCAATGGTATTAATTCCAAAACAGGGCATCAATGTCTTCGGACATCAATTAAAATTTAAACGAATAGAAAGTCTTTGGGAAAAAGACAGTGTAATCATTCCAATAGATGTTGAGAAACTCCTTGCGGAGCGTGATAGTCTGGCATCTTTGAAAGAAAGCACAGATAGCATTTCAGTGACGCGATCAGAGGGTATCACCTCTATACAGTTTAAGGATCAGAATAGCGCATCATTGTTCGGATTTTTCGAGGCGTTGGAGGAAGCGTCTTCAGGTGGAGCACTGCACATTTTGCATTATGGAGACTCCCAAATAGAAGGCGACCGAATGACAGGTTTACTTCGTTCTAGATTGCAATCTCAGTTTGGAGGCAGAGGGACAGGATTGATATCTCCTGTTCCGTTAGTCACTAACTCGTCGGTATCTCAAACATGGAGTAGCAATTGGAAGCGGTTCACTGCTTACGGTTATGAGGACATGAAGACGACTCACAACCGTTTTGGCGTGATGGGAGCCTATGGTAAGTTTATGACTGAGTCTGCAGATACAACAGAAGCATGGATTGAAATCGCACCGCGTAGTGGTAACAGCTTTAGTCGCATTGTTTTTTTTCTTGCAAATGTTTCGGCACCCGCAGATATTCGACTGCTTGTAGAGGATAGTGTAATTGCTGCGACAACAATAATGATCAGTGCCGACCCTGTGAGAGAGTCGTTGCCTTTGGGCGGCGCGGTGGGGAAAAAAGTCAAGGTAGTATTTAAGAGTACCGTAAGCCCTGAGGTTCATGCCCTTTCACTAGAAAGTGGAGGAGGTGTATATGCGGATAATATTGCATGGAGAGGAAGCAGCGGAACGATATTCAGAAAGATGGATTCGCGCGATCTGCGCTCAGAAATGCAATGGTTGAATGCGCGATTAGTAATCTTACAATTTGGAGGCAATACGGTTCCTTCTCTCACGAGTGAACAAGGAGCGAAAGATTATGGCAATTATTTTAAAAGTCAGATTGCACATGTAAAGCAATTATGTCCTGAAGCAAGTATCGTTGTAATCGGTCCGAGTGATATGAGCACCAGCGTTGACGGTAATTATCAGACTTGGCCTTATTTGGAAGCCGTTAGAGACGCAATGAAGGAAGCTGCATTTGCACAGGGCTGTGGTTTTTGGGATATGTTTGAGGTCATGGGGGGGCGAAATAGCATGGTAAGCTGGGTTAATAGCAACCCACCTTATGCGGGACCTGATTACACGCATTTCACACCAGGGGGGGCGAAGCGCATTGCAGACTTGTTTTATAAGTCATTGATGAAAGAATTTGAGGCTTGGAAGTCTGCTCGTTCCGCGTCGTAAATACATTACAATGAAGGATGTTTGATTTGCTTAAAAATCAAACATCATGAAGTACAATCAGAAAAATGCTAGACCCAAAGGCTGGGTTTCTTCTCAGGAGTTAATGGATGTTTTGTTGAGTAATGGATTTCGCCAAGTGATGGAGCTCGGTGGATTTTTACCAGTATTGGACAAGCGTTATCATCAAGGATTTATTCATTATTTCAGAAAGAATGGTGATTGTCGCATTGCATTCTTGAAGGA
>CANGVZ010000249.1 GCA_947457285.1 Flavobacteriales bacterium
GACAAAGTACCTGTTACTGCCTTTGCATCCAGTTATTCAGCCGTAAACATTGGCGCAGACAACAATCCCAGCGATCAAGCTGACCTTGTGAATGGTGGAATTGGTACCAACTACGGTTTAGAACTGACCCTTGAGCGTTATTTCAGTAAAGGGTATTATTTCCTTGTGACCGGTTCCGTGTTTGAGAGTACTTACGAAGGCAGTGATGGCATTGAGCGCAATACTGCATTCAACACCAATTATGCCGCCAACGTACTTGCAGGAAAGGAATTTAAGTTGAATAAAAAAGGAAGCATACTTTACGCCAACTTCAAACTCACCACACTTGGCGGAAGATTTTTCACTCCGATCAACAAAGAACTCTCACAAGCCGCAGGCGAAGCCATCTTCGACAATAGTTTAGCATTTTCTGAAAGGCAAGACGCTTATTTCAGAGCCGATGTAAAGATTGGATATCGCAGAGAAAACAAGCGCAGCACCTTCGAAGTGGGGGTTGATTTCCAAAACATCACAGGTAATGAAAACATATTCCAGCAAGGATATAATGCGCGCAACAACACCATTAGTGAAGAGTATCAACAAGGGTTTTTCCCCGTCCCCATGATACGCTTCACCTTCTAACTTTCATCTGAGGTTTAAGGGTGATTGTTTTAATTGCAAGAGGGCGTGATCATTCACGCCCTTTTTTGCGAAAACGAGAGATTCTAAATTCTGAATTCAGAATTTCGAATTATTTCCAATAGCCTGCCCATTCATGGGCAGGCGGGAACGAGAAAATTATGAATTGAAATTTGATAATTGCTAATGGACAATATAGTCATCAAAGACTAGTCACTAGTCGTTAGTATCTAGTCACTAAACTAGTCTCTACGGCGTTATCGCTTCCTCGAAGATGAATCGCGTGAGCTCGTCTTTGCCGAGACCATTGTCGGCGCTAGTGACGAGAATATTGGGAAGCTCGTGGAATATCTCGAGCATTGCTTTTTCAAACAAATCTATATTCGTCTGCAATCCTCCGGGCTTCATCTTATCTGCTTTGGTAAAAATAACCGCGAAGGGCAATCCCCATTGTCCTAACTGAGTAATAAATTCAATGTCTAACTTTTGTGGTTCGAGGCGCGAATCAATTAAGACAAATACACAGCACAAATTTTCACGCTTGGTCAGATATTCTTCAATGAACTTGCTCCAAGCCTGACGCGAGGTCTTTGCCACTTTCGCATAACCATATCCAGGCAAGTCGACCAGATACCAAGGTGTCTTGGACTTTTCGTTGATGATAAAGTGATTGATCGTTTGCGTCTTGCCTGGCTTTCCAGATGTTTTGGCTAAGCCTTTTTTATTGGTGAGTCTATTGATAAGACTGCTCTTGCCCACGTTACTTCTGCCGATAAACGCCACTTCAGGAAGAGTCTGAGCAGGACATTTATCAATGGAAACACTCGAGGTTACAAATTCGGCGGAAGTAATCTGCATCTTTATTTTATTTCAAGTTTTTCTGCGTAGTAATCGCAAAAGTCGCGCATGGTGTCGGCCATTTTCTTTTCACCTGTAGCTTTTTCAAAACTATCTGCAAGGGTGAGTATGGTCTGATGCACAAAGCGCTTCATCTCCTCCACTTCCATCTCTTTATTCCATAAATCGATGCGCAAGGTGTTGCGTTCTTCTTTATCCCAAACCGATAGAATCATCGCCTTGGCTTCCGCTGTCTTGTTGGCGTCTTTCGCGTTCCACATGATTTTTTCTGGAACATTGTTTTCATCCAACTCTATATCAAAATGGATTTCTGTCTTCTTCATGCTATTTTGGCTTATAGACGTTCAAGAATTTCTTGGCGTCTTTTTCTGCTAATAATTGCTGCAAAGTAACGTCAGGATTTGCTTTCATATACGCTCTCACCATATTCCATCCCATCCAAATGCCCAATTGTGGGGGCGAATCCTGCGGAATGGCCTCTACACGCGTGAAAGGAGCAAAGTCTATCCACTTTTTATTTTTGTTGTGTTCCGTTCCAAACAATACACTTTGGTTCGCCAGTTCTTTCCATACGCGTACTTCATTTGCCTCAGCCCATTCCATCTGTTGTGCGCTCCAATTCATCTTGGAGGAGTCCGCTGATTCAGGCAACATAGCATCCAGCATATACATCACCTTGCCTTGGTGCACGATAATGCTCAATAAATCTGACTTCGAAGTAGTATGATCTTGCTTGTTGCATTGCGCCCAGCAGAAGTCTTTCATCGCATTCACCACGAGGTAATCCTCGCGCATATCATCTTTGAAATATTGTGGAAAAATGTCAGGAGGAAAAAGTTTCACCAAACTATCCTCAGGACCGAGAAAGAAGTCGAGTCCCACACTGATTACCGAATCGGTAGAGAACGCGCTAAAATTAAGACCTGAATTCATATATACTACTTCAGGAGAGATGCTGTCTGGAAAGTAGTGATTCCAGCGTCGGATGGACTCTGTGAACTCTTCATTAAATTGCTGAAGGTGATCATCGGGAAACTTCTGCTCAATGCGATTTTGAAGATCCGTCATGTTGGGGTGATTGACAAAACCCTCGAGAGCAAGGATATTGCTATCGGGCTTGCATGGCGCCGCTTGGAGAATCAACTCCATGTAATCGCAATAGAAGCTACCATACTTTTGGTATAGTTGTTGGCTAGCGGCCACGGGATTTTGAAAGTTGATTGCCCAGATATCCTTATCCAGGCGCGAAAACTTCACCTCCAACTTGGATTCTGAGACATCTACTTTTTTGAGCGGATTGTCTTCACAAGACGAGAAGGTGAGTAATCCCGCCACCAATGTGAATATCAATAAATACCTGACTTTACACATATTATAAAAAGGTTTGTTAGCTTTGCGGTGCTGCAAAGCGACATGCAAGTTTAACGCAGTAATATTACCCTTATGAAAAAAATTACACTTTTTACCATCGCTGCTTTGTCAACATTATTTTCTGTTGCACAAGATTTTGAGAAATTTAAAATTTCTGCCAGGGTCACTCCTAGCATTGCTTGGATGGAGCCACGATCCAAACATATAACCCAAGAAGGTAACTCTTTACGTTTCGGATTCGGAATCAGCATCGATAGAATGTTCACAGAAAGATATGCATTCAGCACTGGTCTCGAAGTTACCAGATTTGGTGGGAATTTATCATATCTAGAGACTGGCAAAAAAGACAGCAAAGAATATGTTTGGAGACGTACTAGAAACTATGACTTGGGATATGTTGAAGTGCCTCTGTCAATCAAAGTTAGAACAGGCGAAATTGGATATATGACCTACTGGTTTCAATTCGGCGGAATAGCAGGAGTTAACATTCGAGCCTTCGCAGATGATGAAGTAGATTATATTGCCATCAAAGGCTTGAGTACTACAGAACAAATAGAATGGCAGCCCACTAATGAGGCGTCATTTTCAACCTCAGACGAACCAATTAAAGACGATATCCAACTTTTCAGACTAGGCTTGTTTGCGGGCGCTGGAGTTGAATATTCTTTGAGTGGTAACACTTCACTTGTCCTTGGAGTTACTTTGAATAACGCGCTAACCAACGTGTTAAAAGGTGACCATCTCCAACTTGATGATGCCGATGAGTTTATTCGTGATGAGCGTCAAAACCCAAGATCAACTCGTTTAAACGCAAGAGCAAGTACTTTGGGTCTCAACGTCGGCATCAAGTTTTAATGAATCACCAAGCTGTCATAGATCATATAGTAGCATGGTTGAAAGACTATGCTGATACAGCGCGTGTAAATGGATTTGTGGTGGGTGTGAGCGGAGGCATTGACTCCGCTCTCACCAGCACCCTTTGTGCACTCACGGGCAAAGAAGTGCTCCTTCTCGAAATGCCCATCTATCAAGCCGCGAGTCAAGTGAGCAGAGCGCAAGAACACATGAATTGGCTCGAAAAAAAATTTCCCAATGTCAAACAAGCACGCGTAGAATTAACGCCCGTGTTTGACAGTTTTATGTCGGCCGTTCCAAAGGTCGAAAAAGAAGATCTTTTGCATTTATCGCTCGCCAATACACGTTCGCGCATGCGCATGATGACCTTGTATTATTTCGCGGGTATTCATCGTTTGTTGGTAGCGGGCACTGGTAATAAAGTGGAAGATTTCGGTGTAGGTTTTTACACCAAATATGGTGATGGTGGAGTGGATCTTTCTCCTATAGCTGATTTATTAAAAACAGAAGTATGGGAGCTTGCTGCCCACCTAGGCGTATCACAGAGTATCATCGAAGCCAAGCCCACTGACGGCCTCTGGGGCGACGACCGCAGCGACGAAGATCAAATAGGCGCCAGCTATCCCGAACTGGAATGGGCTATGTCAGAAGTGGAAAAAAATAACCACACCCTCCCCAACCTCGATTTGAGCACTTATACTGAAAGACAAAAAGAAGTATTAAAAATCTACTGGCGAATGAACCGCGCCAATCAACACAAGATGCTACCGATACC
>CANGVZ010000250.1 GCA_947457285.1 Flavobacteriales bacterium
TATTTCTGACGCGATGCCATCGTGTAGTTCACGGCTAAGGCGGAGTCGCTCGTTTTGTTCGCCAATCATACTGGCTTTCATCACCTCGTTTTCTTTTTCTTTTTCAATTCGCAGTAGGGCTTGCTTTCTATTTTTTATAAATAAATAAACAATTATTGCAATTACCACAAAACCTAAGGAAAGTAGGATTATTAAAAATCTTCCTCGCTGAATGACGGCCTCGTCTTCAAGGAGTTTGATTTTATTTTCTGAAATTTCTTTGTCTTTTTTCTCTGATTCGTATTGAATTAGTAAATCGTGAATGATGCTTTTATTTTCTTTAGAAGAAATTTCTTCTTTCAGTTGATAGGCAGTAGTTAGATGTGAGAGGGCTTTTGCGTTGTCATTGAGTGCTTTGTAAGCTTTGGATAAATTTTTATGAATCGACAATTGAATATTTTCATTCTGCGTCAATTGCGATAATTCAAGTGCCGAGGTGCCATATTCTATGGCCGCTTTGTAGTTTCCTGATTTTTCGGAAACATTAAGCAAAGCAGTTTTATTGATTAATGAGTATGGAATGATTTTGTAAGTGTCGCAGATGGCCAAGGATTTTTTATAATAAGCTTCGGCCTTTATTAAAGAATCTTCGCTTACGGCGATGTCTCCGAGAGCATACAGGCTGAGCACGTACGGGACAATGTTGGGAGTGTTTTCTGTTAAAGACAGAGCCTTCTCTGCATGTTCAAGGGCATCTTCTTTTTTACCAACAAAAGCCTCCGAAATAGCGAGCACACTCATTATGGATGCATAATAAGGATCTTGAGGATAATGTTGGATAATATCGAATGACGCACGTGAATGTTTATAGGCGGTAGAGTAGTCGGTGAGTGAAAAGAAGATATTCGCGATATTATTGTTGATATAAGCTATATTGAGGCTATCGGTATTGGATTCGAAAATGGCGAGTGCTTTTTTAAAGGACTCGATGGCCTCGGTATTGTTTCGTTGATAGCTAAATACGTGTCCTTGTATGTTGTAGAACTTCGCTTTGTTTTTTGAAGAATATTTTTCGTTTAGCTCAATGCCTTGTTTTGCAAGGTTCATAGCGCCTTCAAAATTCCCCCTCTTTAAATTGAATGTAGCTTGTTGAAGGAGGTATAAATCCGCACTTTGGTAGGTATTTGCAGAATTACGCACCAACGCCAGCGCTGAGTCGATATGCACGTCTGGTGTTGGCGATGTTAGGGCTCGTTGAAAAAATCCTACTATCTTGAGAGAATCTTCTGTGTATGGGAGAGAAGTTTTGTCTGATTTAACTTTCTCACTACTGCAACCGCAGAATATGAAGAGAAATGAAAATACTAGTACAATAAAACAATGGCGGTTTTTCATACTACAAAGAAAAGGAATTCGCCGCTCCACGCCGGCCCATGAATAGGCAGGTTATAAAAAATAATTCGCAATTCGCAATTCTAATCTCCAAAGTCCAATTTCTATTCTGCTTGTTCCCTATGTTCTCTTTGTTCCTCCCTTCGAATATGCGGCTATGGCCTTAGGAGCTTAATTTGACTCACTGCATTAAATCGGTTATTTTTGGTCTGATTATTTTAGAAGATATATCAGCAACTCAAATTACCATTACTTTTATCCCAATGTGCCTCAATCAATTTACTAATCTTCTATCGATAATACTCTTCATGTCTATAATTTCTAGTTGCTGTTCGTTGCCGCTAATAGATTGCGGGCCAAAAATAGTCCCTACGAAGGTAAATCCACAAAAACTGGAAATCCAATGTGAACATGACCTTAAAACCCTTTCTTTCAATGGATGGAACTATTTATTGAAAAGTAGCGAAAAAGTAGTTTATTTGGATGTTAGTTGTGATAGTAGTGATCTGAATCAATATGACTTTAAACTATACTTCATTAATCAGAATGATACCACTTTTTTAAAACCATTAATAAAAGAGCATGGCTCAAAACCGAATGTTTTTAGATATGAAGTGTCTAGGGACAGTGCCTTTTCAGAAATTTCACTTCACTTAGAAGTAAGACTGAATACAGCAGAATGTAAATTAGACAGCAACAAGACACAATTATTGATTGATAGCTTATAATTCTGAATTCCTTTGTATTGAGTATTTTTGAATAAATTTTGCTGAATGAAGATGAAAAATACTTGGATTGTAATAATCATCCTAGCTTTTTGCGCTTGCAGAGGCGAAAGATGGGACGATGACCTCACTCTGCCTAAACAAGATTATACAGGTAACCAACTACGCATAGATGGCTACTTTTATAGCTATTCAGACAATGACTATCAAATCTATTTTTTATATAGAAATGGAACTGTTTTGAAATCACCTTTCATATCTTCAGAAAATTTATATTCATCAGAGCAGGAATTTGCGAATGGAATTTTTTACAATCATGCGATAGAACGAAAATATTATTGGGGTAGATTTATTATCAACGGTACAACTATTAAAAATGAGCTTTGGAAACCAAACACAGGACCTTTTGAGGCATATACCACTGAGGGTATAATATTAAATGACACAACGTTCAAAATGACCAAATCATACCGTTCTTGTAAACCCAAAAAGGATCGAGAATTTGAAACGTTGTATCACTTCAAGAAATTCTCACCAAAGCCGGATAGTACAAATAGCTATACGAATTGATGAGTTTATACAGACTAAACTGGGGACTCATTACACAAAATCCTGAATTTAAAATAATTCGCAATTCGGAATTCAGAATTCCGAATTATCCTTGTTCTCGTTCTTGTTCTTGTTCTCGTTCTTGTCCTCGTTCCTTCACCTCACAATCCCACGGTTAATCTCTCGAAAGTGACCATTGTCAGATGGGGTGACTTGGGCCACGAGGGAAGCGCGGTCTTGATCTTTGTCGTGTATGAGTTCGTACATCTCTGTGCCAGTAAGAATAGGCAAGGGATTGTTTTCGCTGTGATAAGGCGCAAGCCAATATGCGCGAGGTAAAATGACCCATTGCGGGGTATCTCCTTTGAAAATCGATAGATCATTCCGGTGAACGTACCAACCCGAGTTGTGCCGTTTGAAGGCGAGATGGGGCGCTGGATAAGCTCCAAGTTGGTTGTACGGAAAAAACAGATAGCCTTTGAGTAGCACGGCGCTTGGCATTCGTTTGATTCCGTAGGAGCGCATGACGGCGCGTCCCTCTGCGGTGCGCAAAAGGCCTGTCTGCGCGTGAAATTTTTGCATCTTCAACGCCAGGCGGTCTTGATGATTCGGACCCCACCACTCGTTCCAATCGGCGCTGGGCGCATGGGCGTAGTAATATTTACAGGCAATTTCTAGGTGATAGGTTTCCTCAGACCAGTGATCTCTGAGGATAAAGTCAATTTCACCTAAAGTGCGTTCTTGCTGCTTTACCTGAATGTTTGATAGAAGGAGTTGAAAGTCAGGGTGGTGTGTAAACCAATACTTCATCAACGCCTCGAAACGTTTGCCAACGAGCTCTATGTGTTCATTGGCGAGGTAGGACATAAGAGCCGTTGGATCTTCATCCTGCTGATAAATCCATTCCAAGTGCCGCGTAAAGCGGTCTTCCACCCATTGATTATCAATTAGATTGAGGCCCGACTTTTTGTTAGGATCGTCTAACATAGGAGTCGAACCAATCACCCACGCGAGATCGCGGACGGCAGGATGGCGAAAATGCGGGGTTTTATTCAACATTATTCTAACATTGCAATTGCGAAGAAACGAAATCCTACATTTGTCGCATGAGATTGGTTGCAAATATTCCCCACCCCAAGGTCAAAATTTCCATCATGTCATACATGGACAAATGGTTGATTGAGATCGAAGGCGGGCAATACAAACAAACATATAAGATTAGTCACGAAAGCGTGCCTTCGGTAGAGGATGTGAAAAAACTCATTACTCCCGAACTGCTTGAAGGCACAATGGCGCGATTTAATGGAATGCATACCGATTTTGGAATGGCTTATAATGCTTTAAAGAAATAGAATATGATTCAGAAAATTTTTATCGGATTGAATGTGTTGCTCTTAGGAGCGGTTATTTATTTGTTTGTCAATAAATCGTCGGCACCAGAGATGCCAGCTGCTGCTCTACCAGAAAATAGCGCTTTTAGCAGCGCAGAAGGACCAAAGGCTCCTATTATGGCATATATCAACGGAGATTCATTAAACGCTCGTTACAAGTTTATTGCCGATCGAACTAAGTCGCTTGAGCAAAAGTATAGAGCCGCAGAAGAGCGAGTTCGTAAAGAGATGCAAAAGCGCCAAGAGGAAGCGAAAAAGAATATGGATTATGCACAGAGCAAGCAATTGTCAGATGACGAGGCGCGGATTATTGAAGAATCAATGGCACGCCTTCAAATGGAAATGGAAGAAATCCGTGCAAAGGAGTCTGAGAGTGTGATGAAGAGGGAGTCAGAGATGCAAAAAGAACTTTTGGAGAA
>CANGVZ010000251.1 GCA_947457285.1 Flavobacteriales bacterium
AGTTTAGTAAACATCTCAATAGATGAAGATTTCAATAACGCCATACTTAAGGTTTTTGATGCGACCGGAAGATTGATACTTGACAAAACACTAAACTCACGGAAAGAAATTATTGAAATAAATGAATGGGCAAATGGGGTTTACTCATTTGTCATTACCTTGGATGGACAAGTCTTGTCCAAGCTCTTAGTAAAAAATTAATAATGCATTGGGGTGGGAGGTAATCCCATCCCAATTTAAATTTGAATAAATGCGACATTACATTTTACTGGTCCTTTTGCTTAATTATAGTTTTTGCTTTTCCCAAAGTTGGGAGTCTCTCGATGGAGGATTAGAGTGCACAGAGCCTTCTATTGTCTCGACGATTATCGGTATTACACAAGACGAAGCTTTGAACAGAATTGATGCCTTTGGATATTTTAGTGCTGATAGACAATGTAACGAATTTCTGCGATTTGGTTCTTGGACCGGGATTGATTGGGACAATTCGATTACTACATGCGGCAGTGCTCCTCATTCGGTTCTTAACTATGGCAATGTTAAATATGCTAGTGGTCATCTTGTCTGTGATACTTGGGATGATAATTTCTACAAACTTGAAGGAAACGAATGGATCCATGTTTCTTCGGTACCACCGCTTCTTGGAATTTCTTTGTTGGCAGAAGTAAACGAGCGCTTTTATATTGGCGCGATGCTGGATGTTGAAGAAGGTGAAGAAGTACCAATGCTTCTGGAATATCATCCAGATATCGACAATTACACTGTTATAGCTCAACACACAGATTTTAGCATGGTGAAAATGGCGGATATTTTAGATTATAACGATACTTTGTTCATTGGGGGGAAATTTGACTGTTTTAATTCCAGTTTACCACCCAATAGACTTTATTGTATCGCTAAGGTAGAAGACGGCACAATTGTAGAAGTTGGACAAGGATTAAATCAGGTTAGCAATGTGTACTCAATGTGTGTACACCAAGACACTTTATTCATAGGCGGAATCTTCGGACAACAGAATTTTCCTGGATTTACGAATGAACAATATATTTTTCTACTTTACTATTTCAATGGAGAGTTAAAACCCTATCACATTCAAACCAACGGTTATGTTACAGACCTCGTGTCTCATGAAGATATTTTGTATGTCGGTGGTTTTTTTACCGAAGCAAATAATGAGACATGCCATGGCGTTTTTGCTTTAGATGACGGTGAAATGATATGGAAGAATACGGAGCAATTCGTGTCGGTGGATGGTGTACTTGTAGAAGAATTTTCTGAAAGCGTTTATGACATGCTTGTGGTTGATGATCATTTGTATATCGCTGGTCGTTTCGAATACATCGGCCAAGATGGACCGTATGGCAACATTGCCAAATTGAGCACTCCACTTTCCGAAATCAGCAGAGTAGTTGAAGATAAATCGGAATGGAAAATGAAGCTCTACCCCAATCCCGCAGACGAATATATCACACTTGAAATACCACTAGGCGCGAAGGGCTCATTGCAAATCTTCAACAACCTCGGACAACTTGTTCATCAAGAGTATATCCTACAACCCAATTCGACTGTCGTGATTTCACATTTACCCCCAAACATTTATTCATTCTGTTTTCAAACTAACAGAGGTTTAAAAACAGAAAGAGTGCTGGTTAGGTAAGGGAACATTTGGTAGGTCGGCAAGCACAAGAGCGGAGTCACGTGGGAAAACCAAGTCACTTATCGCTTTCGCTCGTTCCTCACGCGTAGCGTGGATCGTCTTTCAATCTTGTTTTTTCCAAGTATTGTGCTTCGATGCTGATCGCGCCGAATTCTTCGGAGACTTTTCCTTTGATGATATAGATTCCTTTGCCCTGAGATGATTAGGGTTCAATATTTTTTAATGGAAGGTATTTCCCGCAATGGTTGACCCGTGGAAATACCCTCGTTTTTTAGATATTGATTTCAAACTATTGTTCTAAATCCACAAGATCGATTACAAAAAGAAGCTATAGATAATCGCTGGCCTTTGTATGTGGACCAAGACATTGAGAAATCCATAGCGACTATCTTCGCAGGAGAATATAGTTACGATTCTCAAATTGGACAGAACGGAGGCTATACATTAAACATAAAAGTTAAGTAAGGCAACGAAATCAGAAGCTTTAAAAATAGGGGAATAGCATTTAAAATATTTAATAAATGCTATTCCCATTATTACTCATTGGAAAATCATGAAGTTAATCATTAGCATTTTTCTTTTATTTATCACCTCTTGTTCCATTCAAGGCTCTTTTCAAGGGTTGTTTAGCTATTATAATAAAGTTAGAAAGACCGATTTGAAAATGATGAGGTATTCGGAAAACGAAAGTTTCTTATCTTCTGATCAATTTAAAGGGGTTATTTTGATGAATGGAAAAGAGCTGAAGGATTGTTTATCAAAGTACAGTAAAGTTCTAGTTCACTTATGGAAGCCAAACTGCCAAGGAAAACACTGCTATTCTCTCTCGCTGCTTCAAAAATTTTGTACTGAGAATGAGTACGAATTTTATGTGGTAGCGGAATATTACGATTACAAGAAGATTTAGAATCCCTTGCTCCCGGCCTGCCCATGAATGGGCTGGCTATTAATTAATTCTGAATTCATAATTCGGAACCCCTTGTTCCCTAAAACCCTTGTTCTTTGTTCTTTTATTCCTTGTTCCTCACGCGTAGCGTGGATCGTCTTTCAATCTTATTTTCTCTAGGTATTGTGCTTCGATGCTGATGGCGCCGAATTCTTCGGAGACTTTTCCTTTGATGATGTAGATTCCTTTGCCGCGCCAGGCGTAGCGTTCGGAGATGGGAGGGAAGTGTACGGTGTCAAGAAAATTGCCCGCACGATCGAGGAAGGTACCGAAATACATCCGCTCTCCTTTCGCAGTGCGCGAAGGCTTGATGGTAACGAGATATCCTACTACCGTCACGGATTTGCCCACCAAATGCGGCAGTTCGGTGGCGAGTACATCATCGCCCACGGTGTCTTGCAATAGATCGAAAGGATTGCACAAGGCAAATCCTATCAACTCTAATTCGTCATACGAATCTTCAAGCCAGCTATGTTCAAGCGGGGGCAGCGTAAATGTTTTTACCGGTGTCACAAACATGCCTTGATCGGGTTGTGACATCTTGGTAGCGGCCAACGCGAAATGTGCTGCCCACATCAACTCTTTCTTGCTTCTCTTTGTAAATCGGAATGCACCAACGCGAATGAGAATGGTGATTTGTTCGAGTGAAATGCGAACGCGTGAAATAAAATCTTCGAAGTCGAGATAGGCTCCATTTTTATTGCGCTCATCGAGCAATGCGATGATGGTATCGTGTTCGATGTCTTTCACCAAACCCATTCCCAGAATGATACGCTTTCCTTTGATCACAGCCACTGCACTGCCTTCTAGTACGCACGGTGGTTCGATGATGGCGCCGTGCATGCGTGCTTCATGAACGTAGAGTTCAGTGCTATAGAATCCACCGAAATTATTGATGGTGGCCGTCATATACTCCAGCGGATAATAGGCTTTGAGAAAAAGGCTTTGATAACTTTCAACGGCATAACTGGCGCTGTGTCCTTTCGCAAAGGCATATCCCGCAAAGCTTTCCACTTGACGCCACACTTCGGCTATCATGTCATCGGGATGACCTTTATCTTTTGCTTTTTTAAAAAATGAAAGTCTTGCTTTCTCAAATTCTTCACGGCCTCTGAATTTGCCAGACATACCGCGGCGCAAGGAGTCCGCTTCTCCTAGATCGAGGCCACCGAAGTAGTGGGCGACTTTTATTACATCTTCTTGATACACCATCACACCATATGTTTCGGGCATGATGTCGAGCATCACTGGATGCGCTTCCTTTCTTTTTTCAGGATAACGATGGCGCATGATGAATTCGCGCATCATGCCACTGCGCGAGACACCAGGGCGAATCACACTGCTGGCGGCCACGAGTCCGAGGTAGTCATCAACTTGCAGTTTGGTGAGGAGCATGCGCATGGCGGGTGATTCGACATAAAAACATCCGATTGCTTTCGCATTGCGCAGTAGGTCTTTGATGCGTTCATCGCGCTTGAAGCGCTTCATATCGTGGATGTCAAAATCTTCGGCTTCAGGCTGATTGTAGCGAATGATGTCGATGCACTCTTTTATTTTTCCTAATCCTCTTTGTGAAAGAATATCGAATTTGTAGATCCCCACATCTTCGGCTACTACCATGTCGAAGTGGGTAGTGGGAAAACCTTTTGGTGGTAAAAAAGTAGCGGTAAAATATTGAATTGGCTTGTCGGTGATGAGGATCCCCGCTGCATGGATACTGATGTGATTGGGAAAATCTTGAAGCCACGCGCTGTACTGCAACACCAATTGCTGGATGCTATCCAGTTTTTCATATTCAAATTTTCCATCGCTTAGCATATCGATGTCTGACTTGGGAAGACCGAATA
>CANGVZ010000252.1 GCA_947457285.1 Flavobacteriales bacterium
AAGATTATTCGTTCGCAATCCAATTTAGTCAATGCCATGGGTTTTTCAACGACCACATGTTTTTTTGCGTTTAAAGCCAGGAGTGCGTGCTGCGCGTGTAAGCCGTTTGGTGAACAGATACAGACCACATCGCATTCTGGGCCATTGTTGATCATTTCTAGCGCATCATTGAAAAAGGGCACATTATAGCTAACGCCACATTCTTCCTTTGACCGTCTATCAGCCATCGCCACCAGTTCACCTTCTGGATGACGCTCCACCATCTCAGCATGTCTCTTTCCAATATGTCCAGCGCCAATAATGGCAAAACGAATCTTACTCATAATCAAAATTGATAGACAAAGCTAAACATTCCCAAATGAAGAAAAAAACTAGTCTCTGGGGCTCGAATTAAAAATGATATACCCAAAATTGAACAAAACGCTGATTGGGTCTTCCTTTTGATCGTAATAATTGGCCGAAACACTGATAGGACCAAGAGGAGAATGTAACACTACCGTTGATGAAAGAATATAGTATGGTTCGATTCCCGTGCGGTACGACGCTCGGTTGAATTCGTCGGGAACGATTCGTCCGAATGCCGCAAAAGAATATGCATCCAGGCGCAAATCAAGCGCCCGATTAAAACTATATACAGCACTTAAACCAGCGGAGGCATAGTTGTAAGCTCTAAACTGAGGTAGAAAGAACGTGCGGCTTTCAGGAATAGGCTGAAACGCCGGTGCCATGATGGTACTGCTGATATAATTGTTGAGGAAATCCATTGTGGAAGCCACACCCTCGAGATGAAAGCCTGCATGAAATCCCTTTTTTGATAAAAAATAATTCGAATACTGAAACCTCGCTATCCACCATTCATGAAAGCGATTAGTAGTGTCGCGAATGGCACTTGTAGTGCCTGGAATCGTGGACTCCATACCGTTTAGATACTTTGCAGAAATGAGCATATAACTGCCACTACTTGCCCATTGGGGTCGATTCAATGTGCTGCGCTCCCAAGCCGTGCGAAAAACGAACGACTCCAAATTGGTGCGGTCAGCGGTATCAACCGATAAAAACTGTTGCGTTTGATAGTATTCATCAAACATATATGCATAAGAAGCGGTGGCAGTTAACTTGGCATTATTGCCTGAGGGAATGGTGATACCTAGAGAACCAACGCTTTCATTCAGCAAAATAAATGAAGGTTTTACATCATCAAAAAACGTTGCCAGAGAACGATAGAAATCCCAACGACTTTGGGTAAAAGAACCATTTAAAGAAATAGGATACGTGCCCGGAAAATCCCATTTAACGTCGCCTTTTACAGAAGCATAAAAGCGGCCGAAGTAACTATTGGCAGAAAGAGTCGCACCTGTCTTTCCAAACAAATTGTATTTTAATCCGACAAAACCCGTGTTAATCGAACGGGAAGAAAAATTCCCTCCGAAAGAAATAAACAAATCCTTTTCCTTTTCTACGTCAAGATTTAATTTGTAATTACCCGTAGCGCTATTGAATTTTAATTCAGGAAAAATACTTTTTATTCTAACATCGCTAAACAAACGGAAATAGGGCTTTCTCAATTCTTCTAAAGTGATGATAGGATTTTTCTTTCCAATCATTTTTCTGATGTAATATTTCTGGCTATTTTCTAGTCCATTGAGAAATATTTCTTCTATTTGAACAGGCTTGATTTTACTTCTAAATCTCGTTCTTTTCTCATTGCGCTCCACTGGCGACACCTTTCTTTCCACCATCGCCAAGATGGTCGCCATGCTATCAGCAGTGGCCTTGTAACCCAGTTCTATGGCCTCATTTACCTTTTCAAATTCAAATGTTCCGATGCTTTCTCCTTTGGGCTTAATGACAATCATTTCTTCACAAAGAGTAGGCGTCACGTCTCGAAACATGATCATGCTTTCCAATTGTGAAAGTATGTCCCCTTCTTTTGGTGTTGGATTTTCTGAAGATACCGTGCAGCCAATGATGACGTCAGGAATAAACTCAGTGTAGAGCATGTCTACAGGAAAATTATTGTAAATCCCACCATCATATAACAACACGCCATTTACCCTTCTCGGAGGAAGGTAAAATGGATATGTAGAGGAGGCGCGAAGAGCGACATTGAGAGAACCATTTCTAAATATTATTTCCCGTTTGTTTTGCACATCGGCAGCGATGCATCTAAATGGAATATAGAGACTGTCAAAAGAATAATTGGCCGCTTGATCTACCGCGCCAAATGAAGACATCAGACTCCAGTCCAAAGAAGCAGGATCGATGAGGTTGGTTGGAATTGCATTTGTGATGAAAGTACCTTTTGAATACTTAATGGTGGCCATAGCAGCCGAGGGATCTGCCGAACGAAAGAAATAGCGATAATCCTCTGGCAAATTGCCATCACTCATTCGCGCAAACTCCTCACTCAGGACAAATTGTTGAATCTCATCGACGGTATAACCGCTAGCGTACATCGCAGCGATGACCGAGCCCATGCTCGTTCCCGCAATAAAATCTATTGGAATATTATTTTCCTCTAAAGCTCTCAAGAAACCAACGTGCGCCAATGCTGTAGCACCGCCGCCGCTCAGGACTACGCCCACCCTTTGCGCGGAGGCAAAGTGATGCGATAAAACCAGGAGAATAAAAAGTAGGCAAACTCTCAAGCGACTTCAATTTTCGAATACAAAGAAAAGCAAACCAATATTGGCATGCAAGGTATTCACAATTTCACCATGATATTTTAAAATGTTGGTTTTCTTATTTCATCGAAATATGAAAAGGCCTGAATCATGCGACTTCCGTACCAGCTGAACATTTCACCATCTACAAGACGAATATTAGCAAATGGAAGTTTCTCTTTAATTTCAGCAATATGTTGATCTTTAAAAGGATATGGCTCACTCGATAAAAAAACATGTTGTGGAGCCGCAGCCACAATATCGTCAAGGGTCAATTCTGGATAGCGTTCGTAATCATCTTCAAGTGCATTTTCCCAACCACCCTCACGGAGCATGGCATGAATGAAAGTATTGCGTCCGACCCCCATCCAAGGGCTCTTCCAGATAAGGTAAACAACACTGCCATAGGTCGGAATCTTTCTTGCAAAAACACCTCTTTCGTGTTGAATTTCTGCTATGATTCGTGCAGCAGCCTCTTCCTTGCCCGTCATTGCCCCCACCGATCCAATCATATTCAAGGCATCGTCTACAGTGAGGATATCAGATAGGTAAACGTTGAATCGCTTCATTAGCCACTCTATTTCCGTCTGCGTGTTTTCCTCTCTGTTTGCGATAATCAAATCAGGATTTAAAGAAGCTACTTTCTCAAGGTTGACATTTTTTGTACCGCCTACTCTTGTTTTTGTGCGAAACCAATGCTGAGGATGGATGCAGAATTTGGTAATACCAACCACTTCTTCATCCAGACCCAAATCGAATAGAAGCTCGGTTTTACTTGGTACTAAAGAAATGATTCTGCTTGGAGTAGGCATTATTGTGCTCCGTATTTATGAAGCAAATCTAACAAGTCTTGGTGAGTATTCGCGTCTTGTGGAAGTTTGTCCTTTCTCCAGCGGTGTATGCGAGGAAAACGGAGGGCTATACCACTTTTATGTCTTGTTGATTTTTGAATTCCCTCAAAAGCGATTTCGAAAACAAGCTCCGGATTTACGCTTCGGACGGGGCCGAATTTATCGATTGTATTTTTCTTGACGAATGCATCGACATCTTTCATCTCGGCGTCTGTAAGTCCTGAGTAGGCTTTGGTGAAAGGTACGAGTTTGTTGTCTTGCCAGACAGCGAAAGTAAAATCGGTATAGAGGTTTGCTCGCCGCCCGTGGCCGCGCATTGCGTAGATCATCACTGCATCAATCGTAAGAGCATCCAGTTTCCATTTCCACCATTCGCCTCTCTTGCGGCCAACCTTGTAAGTGCTCTGTTTGTGCTTAATCATCAATCCTTCACAAAACTCTTCGCGGGCCTTGGCCCGAACAGCAGCGGCTGATTGCCAATCATCAAAACTCAAAATTTCCGAATAAATCAAATTGGGGTGCTGCAAGTCCAACAGCAAGTTGCGAAGCAGCTCCTTGCGTTCAATCAGCGGAAGTTCTCGCAAGTCCTGTCCGTCCAACTCCAGGATATCGTAAGCAATAAATTTTATTGGTGCCTTTGCGAGACTAGCCTTTCCGACGCTCTTTCTTCCAATACGCGTTTGAAGTGTGGCAAATGGCAAGGGATTTTCGCCGTCATGACAAATGATTTCACCATCAACAACGAAATTTTTATCTAATCCAAAACCAGAGTTTATTTCAGGAAACCTATCGGTGACAAGGTCTTCTCCCCTACTCCAAACATAAACATTCCCATTTCTATTGATAATTTGACCACGTATACCATCCCATTTTCTTTCGAAAATCCAATCCTTCGTATTGCCCAGTTCTGCGAGATCTTCAACAGG
>CANGVZ010000253.1 GCA_947457285.1 Flavobacteriales bacterium
CCTTCAAACTAACAACGAATAAAGTGCAAAGTAGAAATAGTATTTGTTTAGTCATATTATGAATATTAAAACTCCCGACCCTTGAAACAAGGATCGGGAGTTTGAGTATTTAATGCAGCACGGTTATCTTGATTGTTTCTATAAGTTTGTCATCTACTACGAGGCGACCTATGTAAACACCATTCTCAAGATCAGATGTTTCCATCTCAATCAAGCCATTGTGATTTAATGCGGTGCTCAATATTTCACGCCCCTGAATATCAACAATACTCAATACTGCAATTCCATCCGCCTCTATGGGGTAGTGAATATAACAATAGTTGTTGGCAGGATTTGGACTTGCGCCCATCAATGGCAACTTCTCTGCTGTTCTCTTGCTTTCAGATGTTGTAAATAATGAACGGTATTGAATCGGTAATTGTGTGGGTGGAATCATAGAGGAATGATTCAAATAATCGAGTAGTATTCGTGCTTGTTGTGCAACGACTTCATTTGAATGCAGAAGATACGTCTCCAACAGCGCAATCGAAGTGCTATCTTGCACTCCCGACAATGCCATATTGAGGATGTTGATTTCTTCCGTTGACATGTTCAATGCGGCAAACTCTTCGGAGGCATTTTGCCCATTAAATAGTTTTAGTGCTACCTGCAATTTCAATTGATCTTCTTCAGAACTCATCAAAGTCACTCCACTCAACTCATAAAGGGGAATGGCATATTCACTTGAATCAATCGAGAAATCATATTGATGAAGCACATGTTTGGCAATATCAAAAGACAATTCATCAATTTGTGATGCGGTATTGGTAATATCCATCTCCATCATCTTTCTCAAGGTCGCCCCTGGATTTTCATTGGCATTATAAACGAAAGTCATGAAGAAAGGAGATAAGATTCCAGTCTGTTCGATTTCCGCAAGTATTTTCTTATCTAAGGGACTATTTGCCACAAAAACTTGTGTTAAATGCCATGCTTCAAATTTAGATGCGTGTTGAATGAGTTTTTTGATTACATCATCACTCAGAGGATAGCGCTGAAGCAATAGGTTTTTAACGAACTCGCTCTCATTCGGAAAAGCAGTTTCAATAAGGGTCAAACTTCCTACCTTTTGATTTTTATCTACTACCTGCTCATACAATGCAATCTTGTCTTCAAGTTGTGTACGAAGCAATCCTATTTGGCCTCGATGCTGTGCTATGATTCCGTTATTCAAATTGGAATGAGGTGAACTGATTGTGTACCTGTTTGAGCAGGCTCCCGCAACATCATCAACCTGGGCGGTGCTGAGCAGATTTATAGTTCCATTGTTGGTCACACAATTTGGGATTTGAATTTCTTGCCCGTTGTGGAAATAATTGGTGTAATCCACATTGCTTGGACTAACTAAAAAATCGGAGTGTGAAGAGCAAATTGGAATTATTTCACTGAATTTGTTATACGCTGGAATGTCTGAACCGCCAGCCCCCTGATTTCCCCCTTGATCTTGTCTGATGGTAGCAAAGGCATCCCGGTAGATATCCGTTTTGTCTCCAATAAAATCATTGCATAAAAACTGAAGTCCAGTTTGAAATTTGGCTCCAAAATTCATATTGTTCTTTTCTGCATGGATTCCAATGAGCAGATTTGAAAAATCATTGTTGCGCACTTTATTATCCGCGGGTCCGCTAGAGCTAATTCGCACACCTTGTCCAGATGGAAAATCTCCTGTATCGAGTGCAGTATCTACCCCTTCGAATAAATTTTGCTCTATGCTATAACCCGTGCTGCTGGTGCAGTAAATGCCCATTTCAATATCATCTTGCATGTCAATGGCATTGATTTGCTTGATGGAAAATTTATTTCCATACACCTCAATGTTATTGGACGCTATATTCAAAATTCCTCCAAAACACCCGTCAAAATGCATTCCTTTGCAAACAAAACTAGCAATTGGTGAACCAAAATTAAGTTGATAAATCCCACTGGTTAGGTTCAGAAATGAGTGATTGGTATTCAAATCTCCTGTGCAAGCAAATGAAGAATTGAAAGACCTAATTCCAGTCCCCCTTATTTCCCACAAGGTATTTGCATCAATAGGGGTGGAGTTTTCAAAATTGCAATTAAAAATATTGACCTTTACCACACTGTTTAAATCTAAATGGGCTAAGGGATTCAAATCCTGATTTTTTAGAACGCTATTTGTCTCAAATCGACAATTGTTAAAAGAAGATTTATTGGCTTGGACAAGTCCATTTTGCTGATAACTATACTTACTAAACTTGACTCCTGTTTGGTTATTTATAAACCTTCCACTTAACACTCTAACCACTCCTCCAGAATTAGAAGTTGAATTACCAACTTCAACACCTGTAATTGCGTTTTCAATTATGGCGTTGCTTGCAATGAGCACAACTCCTGAGGTTCCTCCCGAAGTTGTCGACTGAGGAATGTTATTGTTAGTACCGGGTCCATAAACATCTATTCCTTGCCACATTCTGCCTTCGCATTCATAAGAAGTGAGTTTACAATTTGTAAGACGTAGCATACCACCAGCCTGTACTTGTATCGAAGCGTTTTCATCAAATCTAACCTCCAACCCTTGCGTAATCTGTAGGGTTTTACCGAAAGGCACGGTAATGGTTCCACCTACATGTATCGGCCCTGAAGAGTTGTTGAATGGGTTATTGCCCGCAGACCAAATTTGATTTGATGTTATGGTGATATTCCCTTCAGCATTATAATTCGTCTCAAATACACAGCACTCTGAGGTGGGAATTATTTCATCAATACGGTTATAGACTTGTATTGGGGCGATGATGAGATTCGTGGCGCTTGACAAACCAGAAAAGAGCAAAACGTTATTGAGATTAGCATTATTCGCCATTGCCAAGCTTAAACTTGCATTGGTCATCAATGGAATTGCAACAGGAATCACATTTGCGAAATAAGTAGCGGTGGCAGGATTATTAGTCCCTTTAATAACATCCACTCCTCCTTCATGAAAAACATAAATTGACTCGACACCTTGATAGTAGTTTCTGCGGAAAAAACAACCTTTGGACCAGAGATTAGCATTTGTTATTGTTGGAATATTCGTGAGATTAATTGGTGGTGCCGAAGTTGTAAAAGACTCATAGCATTTTATAGTTCCTCCTGCATAGGCATAAAACTTTGAACCGTCAGAAGTAATTTCTGTTGCAATATTCGAACCTCCACTTAGGGAAGTGCAACTGATGCTAGAGAAATTGGTAGGGTCTATAGAGTTTACGTGAGGCCCTGCACTTTGAAAGTATGCGTTAGTTAGCTTCAAATTGCCCCCTTGCGTATAGGCCATCGAGCGGTTTTCGTAAAAATAAATAAAATCGTTTACCGCTGTATTACAGTTATTAGACTCAATAAATACTAGTCCAGAACTATTCAGTTTCCAAGTGAATGAGTTTAAATACTGAGCAGTGCTTAAAAGTAGTTCATCATCATTAAGCTGTAGTAAAGAAAATTGAACCGTAGGTTTGTTAACTTCAGCATCGGATACTCCACTATCGAGAGACACCAAAACCGTTCCTCCAGATACTATAGGGCCTCCTGTGGTAGTCTCGATATTGGGTATTTGGGTTAAATCTACCGGGTACCCAGCTTGTGGAAGATTCCAATTGACCAGGGCTCCGTTTTTATCCGGTTGACCAGGAAAAAAAGCATTGTTCAATTCTAAATCAAGCAGCGCGATAAAGAAATGAGGATAAGTAGAGCTTATTTGCTCACCCATTGGGATGTAGTTGCCAATTAGATAAAATTTAGAGCATTGATGTGGTACTGGCGCGATTGTGAAGCTTATCATTCTTTCAGGATAAGCATTATATAAACTACTTGCTGATTGAAAATTCTTCACCAACAAATACCCATCTTTATTATAAATTTTTCCATCAATCATAAAGAAAAGAATGTTGCCATTCGAGTCATATTCCACGTGTTCGGTAAGAGTAGGCATGCTTCCATCATATACCAAGCCGGCCGGGCCAGAGGGCGTGGGAAGATCGGAGACAGTTATATTATAGGAGTCGCTAAGATTGATGACTTTGTTGCCGTGCAACCAAAGCTTGCTTTGAGCAGTCACTACGTTGGTAGTAAAGGTCAAAACACAGATTAACAAACAAAAAAACTTACCAATTTTTCCTACTTTTGTCTGACTTTTGTAGGGGGGGGTAAGATAGAATTTTGAAACTTTCTCATAAGAAAAGGTTTTGGGTTAATGTAAATTATTGTTTGGCGATGATATTTACCACCTGGAGCCTTTTCTTTTTTCTAAAGATTATTATCCGCTGACGCGCGTTTCAGGAACATAAAGATTAAAATTCAGATATAGCTCTCGGTCGTTTACCGTTACAATGATAAACAATTTATGAATTCAATCCAAAAAAAAGAAAAGGCGAGGGGCGAAGGTCGAGGGGCGAATGAAAGGGGCG
>CANGVZ010000254.1 GCA_947457285.1 Flavobacteriales bacterium
AAGACACCTCCGATGTTCTCACCTGGGGTTGGGATTATGGTGATGGAACTTCTGATGGCGCTTTGTGGGAAATCAATCATCAATATGATTTTAGCTTTAGTCCTCCTTCCAATCAAACAATAGTCTCATTGGTGCTGTGGAACGCGGATAGTATTTGTTCTGCCGTTGCTACTTCGCCTGTCACCTTCATCAATGTCGAGGCAGATTTTTTACGCAATGATGAAGTGGCTCCCCTTGATAGTATTCACTGTTTTGGTATTCCGGATATTTTCACCAATGCGAGCACCAATAATATTGATCAATGGTTGTGGGACTTTGGCAATGGACAAACATTTAATGGTGCCAACCCGCCTCCGGTCAATTTTGCACCTGGGGATTACACGGTCACACTCTCTGTGTTGGCGCTTCCAGAAGGGTGTGTCGATACCATTCAAAAAAATATGGTGATTCATCCACTTCCAAATCCGACGGCAAACGGTGGTTCAATTTGTTTGGGTGAGTCTTTAGAACTTACGGCTACTGGGGGAGAAACATACTCCTGGTCGCCTCCAGAATCATTATCTGCTCCGAATGAACCTGTAACAATAGCATTTCCACAGCTTTCTACAACGTACACTGTAACTGTCACCGATACCAATGATTGTGTCAATACAGCGACATCATTTGTGGAAGTATTCCAACCCGTTGATGTTTTCAATGTTGATTCAACGCTTATAATTGGTGAGTTTTATGAAGCGGATATCAATTTAGGTTCTGGTTATAGTTTTGAGTGGTCGCCTGATATTTGGATTTCGTGCAACGACTGTCCCAACGCGGTGATCCAACCTTTGCAAGACACAACATACTTCCTCACTATCACGGATGAGTTGGGATGTTTTGAAGTGGTTTGGCGCTACCATTTTGATGTATTACCCTTGTTTTCAATTGAGCTTCCCGACGCCTTCTCACCGAATGGAGATGGTATAAACGACTTTGTTTATGTGCGTGGTTGGGGTATTGAGAAACTTATCTCTTGGAAAATATTTAATCGCTGGGGAGAGCTTGTATTTGAAACGAGTGACATCAATCAAGGTTGGAATGGTCAGTATAAAGGGGAGTTCCAAATGGCTGACACCTATTCATACATCGTTGAAGGCAAGCCGTATATTTCTGATACGCCCGTTCAAAAATCTGGATTTATCAATATTGTGAAATAAGGTCTATTATTGATTCTGCAAGCACTTAGGTTTCTTTAAGAACCATTCTGTGTTATTGGTGTTTATCTTTGCCGACTTATGTGGTTTAAGAGGACACCGAACAAAATGGGAGTATCAAAACAAGCAATATTGGAGGCTTTATCTAATGTTATAGAGCCTGACTTAAAGAAGGACATTGTAGCCTTGAATCTGGTAAAGATCGTCTCCGCGGAAGGTCAAAATATCGAGTTGGAAGTAAAAGTTAGCAATCCCGCTATGCATAGCAGGATGCGCATGAAAGAGGCTTGTGAGTTTGCCATTCATCGTGTGTTGGGTAAAGAGTTTAAGGTAAGTGTGGAAGTTTTGCCTATCAGCGGCGACGAGCGTTCGGGCGAATTGCGCAAGGTGCTACCCGGGGTGAAACACATCATCGCCGTGGCTTCTGGAAAAGGTGGTGTAGGAAAATCAACCGTCGCTTCGAATCTTGCTGTCGGTCTTGCCAGAAGAGGCTTTACCGTAGGGCTTCTCGATGCCGACATCTACGGTCCATCCGCGCCCACCATGTTTGATGTGGTGCATGAAAAGCCCCTCGTCAAAGAAATTGATGGTAGAAATCTTTTGATTCCCGTTGAGCAATATGGCGTGAAGGTCTTGTCAATTGGCTTTTTTGCAGATCAAAACCAAGCAATCGTTTGGCGCGGAGCAATGGCTAATAAGGCACTCAATCAAATGATCAATGACGCTCACTGGGGAGCTCTTGACTTTATGGTAGTTGACTTGCCTCCAGGCACAGGAGATATCCATTTGAGTATCGTTCAAGCATTGCCACTCAATGGAGCTGTCGTAGTAAGCACACCGCAAGAAGTGGCCCTCGCTGACGCCCGCAAAGGGGTTGGGATGTTCAATATCTCTGGGATCGATATTCCCGTGATTGGAATGATTGAGAATATGGCTTGGTTCACTCCCGCTGAATTGCCAGAAAATAAATACTTCCTCTTTGGTAAGGATGGTGTGAAACACCTCGCAGAGGAATTAAAAGTTCCTTTCTTAGGCCCGCTTCCGCTCATTCAAAGCATTCGGGAGGCTGGTGATGCAGGTCGTCCGGCGATTTTACAAGAAGGAACACTTGCAGTGCAACATTTAGACGAAATCCTTAATAATTTCGAGCGCGAATTGAGAATGCTCCCATTTAGAAAAAAGGCAGCTCAACCCGCTTCAGCAAACTAGATTATGGTGAATAACGAAATATTTAAAAAAGTCAACGATTCATTGAATGCGATCCGTCCTTACCTAGAAGCAGATGGAGGTGGGATTACTCTAGTGGAAGTGACCGAGGATCTCACCGCGAAGGTGGAGCTCCACGGGGCTTGCACCACATGTTCAATGTCGACCATGACCATGAAAGCAGGAGTGGAAGGCGCAATCAGAGCGGCAGTGCCTGAGATAAAGGCCGTTGTCGCCGTGCGTTTGGAAGAACAAGAAGGGTAGAGAACATTTATCATGTTGTCTTGTTATACACAGTGACTCAAATCACTACACAAAGCTGTTGGTTTATACTACTTTTACCGCGGCATTAAGTCATTAATTTAGAATATGATCGAAACAGATATCCTCATCATCGGAGCAGGCCCAGTTGGGTTGTTCACGGTATTCGAGGCAGGACTTTTAAAATTACGTTGTCACCTCGTAGATGCTTTACCACAAGCCGGTGGTCAACTCACAGAAATTTATCCGAAAAAACCTATCTATGATATCCCCGGCTTTCCTGAAGTATTGGCTGGTGAACTCATTGATAATCTCATGCAACAAGCAGCACCGTTTAAGCCCGGTTTTACTTTGGGTGAGCGTGCTGAATCTATCGAGAAGACGGATGATGGTAAATTCATTCTGACAACTTCAAGAGGCACCCAACATAAAGCTCCTGTAATCGCCATCGCTGGTGGATTAGGATGCTTTGAACCGCGCAAACCGCCTATCGCGAACTTGGCAGATTTTGAAGATAAGGGCATCGAATACATTGTGCGCGATCCCAATTTCTACAAGGGAAAAAAGGTTATCGTAAGTGGTGGCGGTGACTCTGCACTCGATTGGTCCATTTTCCTAGCCAATAACGTAGCTGAATCTGTAACGCTGATTCACCGCAGCAAGAGCTTTAGAGGTCACCCAGATAGCGTTCAAAAAATATTGGACATGTCGGCATCAGGGAAAATTAGTCTTTTCACAGAAGCAGAAGTTGTGGGCGTTTCTGGAAATGGAGTGCTCAACTCAGTGAAAGTACAAGGACTAGATGGCAGCGAACAGGAATTGCATACCGACCACTGGTTGCCTTTGTTTGGCTTGTCTCCAAAGCTCGGCCCGCTCTCTGAATGGGGGTTGAATATTGATAAGAATTCAATTGAGGTAAATACTTTTGATTACAGTACCAACGTTCCGGGTGTCTACGCTATCGGTGATATCAATACTTATCCCGGTAAGCTCAAGCTGATTCTCTGCGGCTTCCATGAGGCCACACTAATGGTGCAGAGCGCTTTCAAGAGAATTTATCCTGACAAAAATTATGTATTGAAGTACACCACTGTAAATGGCGTGAACGGCTTCTAATTTTCTTTCATCATCACTATGGATAACATCGTAAATATAACAGTCGTAGATAGGGAAGGGGTGGAGCATCAACTCGAAGCTCCAACAGACATGAACATGAATATGATGGAGCTATGCAAAAGCTACGAGCTGCCAGTAGAAGGAACCTGCGGCGGAATGGCTATGTGCGCATCATGTCATCTTTATGTGCTCTCTGACCATGATATTTTGGAAAGAAATGACGACGAAGAAGCAATGCTTGATCAAGCATTTTTTGTAAAAGGAAATAGCCGCCTTGGTTGTCAAATTCCAATTACTTCAAATTTGGAAGGACTAAAAGTCCAACTCGCAGAGGTTGGTGCCTAAAGCTCATGATTCTTGAGCTTGCCACTCTCAACCAGCTTTTTGAGGTATGGATTTCGTCTGGCTTGCTCGGTGAGATTAATATGTCCCAAGTGATGGCAGTCGGTGCCGATGAATGAGATCAATCCTGCGTCAATCAAGCGCTCCGAAGTTTTCTTTACTCCAGGTCCATAATGGCCGGTGAGACTATTAATGTTGAGTTGTAGAAATACATCCCTGTCCACCAGTTCTTCATATTTGTGAAATTGCTGGTGCATATAGTCATAGCGCTCAGGATGCGCTAGAATGGGCTTTAATCCTTG
>CANGVZ010000255.1 GCA_947457285.1 Flavobacteriales bacterium
CGTTTGTTTTTGGTGATGAACTACTAATTTCGCGGCAAATTTACATTAAAGCGCACGAATAATGAAACCGGACTTGCAACAACGTATGGCGGCTTTTGTTCAACTGGGAAAGGCTTTTGGCCTCTTATCACAAGACTCTGCCGAATGGCCGGGCTTCGATTCTGGCCTCACTGAGGCCGAATTCGAAGGATTCAAAGGGATCATCGAAAACCACTACTTGAGCAATGGCTGGTTTACCCCACAAAATGTGCGTAATGCTATCGCTGCTTGGGCTTCGGAGATGACCGAAGAAAAAATTAATGCCTATATCACTCCTCATATAGAGGCGCTTTCCAAACAAGACAACCGCACCGTCGCACTCATCTGCGCTGGAAATATCCCAATGGTGGGCTGGCACGATGTGTTTAGCACCCTACTCGCCGGACACAAAGCACTCATCAAACTTTCTTCAGACGACCAACAGCTCATTCCCGCTGCCCTCATCCTGCTCGAAAAATTCTGGCCTGAGGTGGTGGATCAATACAGCTACGCCACAGGCAAACTCGAAAACTTCGATGCAGTCATCGCCACGGGTAGCAATAATACCAGTCGATATTTCCACTACTACTTCAGCTCCTATCCGCATATCATTCGAAAAAATCGCAATAGCGTGGCGATCATTACCGGCAATGAATCAGCAGAAGAACTAGAGGCCCTCGGAAAAGACATCTTCGCCTACTTTGGCCTCGGATGTCGCAATGTGACCAAAATCTACGTGCCCGAAGGATATGATTTGGATAATATATTTAAAGCTATCTATCCTTATCACCCCATCGTAAATCACAACAAATACGCGAACAACTACGACTACAACAAAGCAGTTTGGCTCCTAAACCAAGATGATCTGCTCGACAACGGATTCATATTATTCAAAAAAAACAGCGGTATATCTTCACCCACGGGTTCGCTTTATTACGAATACTACAGCAATCTTCAAACCCTCCGGGAAGAGCTCAAGTCAAAGGAAGATCAGATTCAATGCATCGTAAGTCAAGAGGACATTCCCTTCGGTGGCGCACAATCACCCGGCCTCAAAGACTTTGCTGACGGTGTCGACACCCTCGCCTTCCTGGTTCAATTGCCTGCCACCAAAACAGCGTAGAAAGGGAATAATCCGCATTTTTTTTCTAACCACATAGGGCAAAGACGTTTACATTTGTAAACCTGCAACGATTATGAAAAAGATCCTATTTCTATTTGCCGCAATCATCAGCCTTGCCTCTTGTGAGACAGATGTTGAATTGAACGCACCTTACAAGAGCACTACTGTTGTCTACGGTCTCCTCGATCCTATCCAAGATACACAATGGATTAAAATCAACCGCACCTTCCTCGGTGATGGCAACAACCTCGACTATGCCGCTGTTCGTGACAGCAACGAATATAAGCTCGATGAGTTCAATGCGCTTACGGTAACCGAACTGGTAGATGGGGACGTGACCAATACCTACAATCTCACAGCAATGGAGATTTCAAACAAATCCATCAACGGTATTTTCTATGGTCCCACACAAACTGTTTACTACTTTGTAAAACCGGGCGGTCTCAATCAAGATGCCCGCTACAGATTGAATATTGACTTTAAAGACCGCGAAGATATTTCGGCAGAAACTGCGCTCGTGCAGCCTGGAGACGTAAGTTTCTTCAATGAAATCGCAATCATTTCTCTTGGCCGTGAGATAAAACTTGCCAGCGTGAGTACAAGTGGAATCTTCGATTTCGAAGACTATAGTGGCTCATTTTTCCCAGACGATAGCGCTCCATTCTACGAAGTAGCGCTCCGCATGTATTTCACCGAAAAAACTTACACCGACGCCACACACACGGTGTTGTTGAGCGAGCGTCCAGTAACCGTTGAATACAATGTTGGGACATACACCAAAGACAACGTTGGTGTAAATGGAAGAATCAACTTCAATATCAGCGGCGAAGGATTTTTTAATGTGATCGGAACCACTCTTAAGTCAGATGACAATATCGTATACCAAATCGGAGAAGTAGACGACACACCGTTCCCTGGTACTGAAGCTTTTGAAATAGTGCTCTATATAGGTGGTGATGAGCTTTACACATTCTTCCAAGTGAACTCTCCAACGACTGGAGTAGTTCAGGAAAGACCTACCTATAGCAATATCCGCAACGGTCTTGGATTATTCTCCAGCCGCAGCTCTCGCACGATTCCGGGAATTCCTGTCGCAACTACCAATCCTGCTTTGGTTCCAAACTTCGCCAACTTACTTGCATTGAGATTCAGCAATCAAACTTCAGATATCACCTTCTGCGATCCAGGCGGTGAATCAACGGATATCATCCCTCTCTGTCAATAAAGTAGAAGAAATTATATTACATTAGCCAAAACCTTTTTCCATGAAAGTTTCGGCTTTTTTTATTGCCTTCACGTTATGCACCGCGCTGCAAGCTCAAGTGACGATTAATTCCAACAACCTACCAGACGCCGGTGATGTGCTCATTCAATTTAATGCCCTCTTGCAAGGAGAGCCAGATATTGAAGATACAGGAGAGAACTTTACATGGAATTATGATGGAGATATTGTAAATCTTACCGGAACTACCACCACCACCGACTGCTTCAACGTGGATGACACACCGTTTGCGTTCCAATTCTTGTTCAACAATCCATTTAATCCCGAACACAATAGTGACTACGGCATCGGAGTGGCAGACTTCGATTTGGCCGGCTTTGTGAGTGTAACAGATGCATACCAATACTATCAAAACCGCTCAGATCGTTTCGCCATAACAGGGTTTGGCGCTTCACTCAACGGCATACCCACTGGTGCTCAAAGTAACCCCGTAGATGTCATTTATGAATTGCCAATGACATACGGTGATAGTCACGTGAGCTACTCTGAAGCCAATTTGGAAGTGCCAACACTCTTCGCTTATCGTCAAGAACAAACAAGGGAAAGCGAAGTCGATGGTTGGGGAACGCTACAGATTCTTGGAGCTTCATACGACGTGATTCGAGTAAGAGCTGTTCTTAATGGTGAAGACTCAATCTATGTCGACCAATTTTCTTTTGGCTTCAACTTGCCCCGTCCCGAAATCATTGAATACAAATGGATCTCTCCTCTCTATAAAACACCCGTACTTCAAATCACACGCTCCAACGGTGTCAATACTTCTGTGCTCGTAGCTGACCTTCCAACGAGTGTCGTCGAAGAGGAAACGAACGACTTGCTCATTTATCCAAATCCGAGCAGTGATGCGATTCGTGTAAACAATGTCGCTTATGGAACACCATACACCATTGTAAATTCATCCGGTCAAAAGGTGATGAGTGGTACTATTTCAAATTCAGAAATAAATGTGCGCACATTGCCTCAAGGATTGTACTTCCTCCAAATCAATTCAGGAAATACGAGCACTTCGACGAAACTTACAATTGTAAGGTAACAACACTTCCCTTTTCCTTATCGAGCCTTACATCGAGGTAAACATCCATTTCTTCCTTCATTTCTTCAACGTGAGAAATGAAGCCAACGATGCGGTTTTCCCTGCGCAAACTTTTAATGGTTTCCATCACGATAGCGAGCGAATCTCTATCGAGTGCGCCAAATCCTTCATCCAAGAAAAAGAAGCTACGCTCTGAGCGGCTTACTGACTTCACGCGTTCACTGAGGGCTAAAGCCAAACATAAGGAAGCTTGAAAAGTCTGACCACCTGAAAGTGTCTTTAACAGACGCTGTTTGCCATCATTCAAATAATCAATGACATAAAAATTATTATCCTCATCTACCATCAAACTCAACCGGTTGCGCGTCAATTGGTGAAAACGTTTATTGGCTGAGGCACACAATTCTTTTAAGTAAAAATTAGAAATGTATCGAACGAATTTTCCACTCTTGAAAAGACTCTCTAACTTATTTAACTGAGTTAATCGTTTTTGAAGATTCGCCAATCGCTCCTCAAATTTTAACTTTCTTCCCCACCGCTCTTCCATATCCAATAATTCCTGACGAATTTGTCCCATCTCAATATTCGCAGCGTTCAGCTCGTCCTCCTTTGATTTGAGCTCCGTCTTCACATGGTCATATAGGTTTGCGTCTAATGCTCTAAAATTAGGATCGCTCTTTATCTCTGCCAGTCGCTTTTCCAGACCTGCGACTGTCGCATAGAATGCATCAATATCGTTTTTCTCTTTTTCGGTTTGGATATTCAAACCATCAATGGCTCTTGCTTCTTCTTCGACTAATGACAAACCTGCCAGCTTCGAAGCCAAATCACTTTGGATGCGCATTTTTTCCGGCTGTAAACCTTCCAATTCCTTGGTCTTTTCGTCTACTAAATTCTCGGTGTTGGCGATAGACGTTTGTAATTCTACCAAACTCTTCGAGAGCTC
>CANGVZ010000256.1 GCA_947457285.1 Flavobacteriales bacterium
AATTTTGACGTTCAGTAAAATCAGGCAAACTCGCTGAGCTCAAGCCATCGAAGGGATTTGGTGTCGAGTTCTTCTACGACTTTGCCTAGCTCTTCTGTGACTTTTAAAAGCTGAGTGTGATCGGCGAGGCTCTGTTCGAGCTTTGCTTCGAGGAGCTTTTTCTTTTCTTCGAGTAGTGGGATTTCTTTTTCTAATTGATCAAATTCAAATTTTTCCTTGAAGGTCAATTTGACTTTCGTTTTGGCTGCAGACTCTGCTACTGGTTGAGGTAAAGCTTGCTGCTCTTGCTTGATTTGTTTATCAGCTTTCTCCATTTCATCCATTGTTTGTCTGAATTTGGAGTAGCTTCCGATGATGTCTTTCACATTTCCATGACCGTCGAGTACGAAGACGTGGTCAACGAGTTTATCAAGAAAATAGCGATCGTGACTTACGATGACCAAACAACCCGGGAAGTGTTGGAGGTATTCTTCGAGCGCGCTGAGGGTAAAAACGTCGAGGTCGTTGGTAGGCTCATCGAGAATCATGAAGTTTGGATTCTTCATGAGAAGAAGAAGCAACTGCAAGCGTTTTTTTTCGCCACCACTCAGCTTTTCAATGTAGTTGAAATGCATGTGTTTTGGGAAGAGAAAACGCTCGAGCATTTGCGCAGCTGTGATTGTCTTTCCTTTTTTCAACGGAATAAAATCAGCAACCTCGCGCACAGCTTCGATTACACGCTGACCATCTTTTAACTTTATTCCCGTTTGACTGTAATAGCCGTAAACAACGGTTTCGCCAATGACAACTTTTCCACCATCGGGTTCGAGCTGTTGGGTGAGAAGGTTGAGGAAAGTACTTTTCCCAGTTCCATTGCGCCCCACCAAGCCGACCTTTTCACCTGTTTTAAAGACATAGTCAAAACCGTTGAGCACTTGTGTTTCACCAAAGGCTTTTTTCACTTTATGCAACTCAACGATTTTACTTCCGAGGCGGCTGATATTTATTTCCAATTCGAGAGAATCGGGATCGGTATTTTTTCTAACGCGCTCTTTCAACTCTTCAAAGCTATCCATGCGGGATTTGCTTTTTGTGGTGCGTGCTTTAGGCATTTTGCGAGCCCATTCCAATTCTCTTTTGAAAAGATTCATGGCCTTTTCGCGAGAGCTTTCTTCGAGAGCTTCACGCTCTGCTTTTTTCTCCAGGTAATAGGAGAAATTTCCTTTATAACGATAGATGCTTTTATTTTCTAATTCTAAAATTTCATCAGTAATATTTTCCAAGAAGTAACGATCGTGGGTAATCATAAAGATCGTCATATTGGAGCGGTTGAGAAATTCTTCGAGCCATTCGATCATATCGAGATCGAGGTGGTTGGTGGGCTCGTCGAGGAATACGAGGTCTGGTTCTTCGATGAGCACTTTAGCCAATGCGATGCGGCGCTTTTGTCCTCCGGAAAGATTTTTAACTACGCGCTCTAGGTCATGGATTTCAAGACCACCGAGTACTTGACGTGCTTTCGCTTCATAATCCCAAGCACCTGTTTGATCCATTAAGTCATGTGCTTGCTGCAAGTCACCTTCGTTGAGCAATGCTTTCTCATAGGCAGCGATTGCCTTGGTCATAGGATTTTTGGCATTGAATACATTTTCGAGGATGGTCAATTCATCATCGAGGCCATGTTCCTGAGCAAGAAAACCGATACGCACTTCGCGATTGAAAGCGATGATACCACCGTCGGGAGTGTCTTGTCCGACAAGGATTTTAAACAAAGTGGATTTGCCAGCACCGTTTCGTGCAACGAGGGCGATTTTTTGACCTTTTTCTATTCCGAAATTGAGATCTTGAAATAATAACTGCTCGCCAAATGATTTGGAAACGTTTTCGACTGACAAATAATTCATAGGTTGCAAAGATAGCATCACATTTCATCCGATATTGCCAACTGTTTTTAGAAAAGAAAGATGGAAACCTTGAGTTGGCATTTAAAAAAATGGGAAGAACTTACGGCCACGGAGCTATACGGCATTCTTCAGCTGCGTGTCGATGTCTTTGTGGTTGAACAAAACTGCCCTTATCCAGAGTTGGATGGCAAGGATTTGAAATGCTCGCACCTTTGGATAAGCGATGCGAATGGGCGTGTTCATGCATGCAGTCGATTAGTGCCACCAGGTGTTAGTTACAACGAAGCATCAATAGGCAGGGTAGCAAGTTCACTCGTGATGCGCAGAGAAGGTTTGGGCAGGGAGGTGATGAAAAGATCAATTGAGCAGCAGCAGAAGAGCTATCCTGGATTAGATATTCGAATCAGCGCGCAGAGCTATTTGCAAAAGTTCTATGAGTCTTTTGGATTTGAGGTAGAAGGGGAGGAGTACTTAGAAGACGATATTCCGCATAAAGAAATGGTTTTAAAATATTCTCTTTAATTTGTAGTATGACAAAAACAATCGAAACGAAACTGCACAACCTCGAGGAGGCGAAGCAACAGGCACTTCAATATTTCGAGGGCCTGAGCACTGAACAAATGAATAGTGCGCCAGAAGGAGAGTGGAGCATGGTTCAAGTGATTGAGCACATATTGATGAGTGAAGGAGGGACTTTAGGATATATGATGAAAAAATCTTCGAGTGGATTTGATGCTTTAGATAAAGAGGGCGACCAAGAACGTTATGCTGCGAGTGCTTTGGTGAAAAGATTGGATTCAGGTGAAAGATATAAAGCGCCCGCTGTTCTTCCCGATCCTACGGGTGGAGCGAGTTTGGCAGAGTTGAATTTTAAATGGGATAAAATTCGCGAACAGTTGAATGCTTTTATTTCAACAGTTCCGGAAGAGTATTATGATCGATTGATATTTAAGCAACCAGCAGCGGGTATGATCACGCTCGATGGCACGCTTGATTTTTTAAACTCACATTTGAGACATCATTTCCCACAGCTTGAAAGATTGCGCTCACAGTTTTAAATGATCTGGAGAAAATTCATATCACCTACAAATTGGCATTACAATTTTTGTTTGCTTATTGCCTTTTTATTGCCGTTACACAAGCGATATGTGCCGGGTGTGATTGGTCTTTATTTTTTGTATTGTTTATTTTATAGTCTAAAAAATAGATTCATCAATCGGAAGTTGGATATACAATTACTGGTATTTCCAATAGCGTTATACGCCTTGATGCTGGTGGGTTTTTGGACAACCAGCGATTTAGAAACGGCCTCAAAAGAATTGGAATACAAAGCAAGTATGATTGTCTTTCCCATTCTCGTTTTATTTACCCCCGTATTTTCAAAGGAAGAAGTTCGGAAGATGATTCGTGCTTTTGTTGGAGGGTGTTTTTTATTTGCCATCATTGCCATCGGATACGGACTTTACCGCGCAAGTATTTTTGATTCGAGAGAGTATCTAACGTACAGTCAGCTGGGAATTTATTTTCACCCGACTTACATGGCTTTATATCAGAGTTTGGCTCTTTTTTGGCTCGTTAGTCAGGGTGTAAAGCGGACCTATTTTTTCGGATCTTTTTATTTTCATTTATTGGTCACGTTTTTCGTTATCATATTCATAGTAATGCTCGCGAGTAAAGCAGGGATACTTTCTGCAATTGTTGCTATGCTTTGGGAGTTGTGGATCGTTTATCGCCGCAAATGGAATATGAGAAGAGGTTTGTATTGGGTGCTTTCAAGCATTTTTTTATTGGGATTTTTGACGTATGCCTTGCCACTGACATCCCAAAGGATTGATCAGTCGGTGTCGGATATGCAGGCAAATGATCAAGGAGTAGAGGAGAAGCAGGAAGCAAGAAGCAGCACCGAACTGCGGCGCGTTACTTGGGGAAGTTCAATCGAGCTGATGAGAAGCAATCCACTCGGAGTGGGAATAGGCAATGTGAGTGCATCGCTAAATGCGGAGTACGAGCAAGCGGGCGAGTATTATGCGCTCGAAAAAAAGTTGAATTCACATAATCAGTTTTTGCAAATAGGGGTTGAATTGGGTTGGGCAGGATTTATTTTGTTTTTTATTTTTTGTCTGGTTTTGATTCTCAAGGCACTTCGTTCGGGAAGTATATTTTTCATGGCCTTTGTTGGCTTGAGTCTTCTAAATTTTCTTTTTGAATCTTTTTTGGAGGTTCAGGCAGGTGTTGTGTTTTTTTACTTCTTTCTGACTGTTTTGAATAACAGTGCCTTAACACGTGATTCAGAGTGTTGATTTGGAGTGAATTAACAGCTTTTTCACAGAGGTGAAATGGATGCGTTAAAAGTTTACCTTTGCGCCACCAAAACGGATCACAAGGATGTCACAAATAGAATTGCTATTGCCCAAGATGGGCGAGAGTGTGGCTGAAGCCACCATCATTAAATGGGTAAAAAAAGAGGGAGATGCAGTGAAGGCCGACGAGCCTATCATTGAAATTGCTACCGATAAA
>CANGVZ010000257.1 GCA_947457285.1 Flavobacteriales bacterium
GCGTCTTCCTTCACCATATTTTTTCTTGGTGTATTTGAAATAGGATACCTGCAACATCACCGATAGATTCTCGATGAGGAAAATGCCGCACAAAACAGGAATGAGAAGTTCTTTGCGAATGGCAATGGCAAACGTGGCTATGATTCCACCGAGAGCAAGGCTTCCGGTATCGCCCATGAATACTTGCGCTGGGTATGAATTATACCAGAGGAATCCAATGCATGCACCTACAAATGCTGCGATGAAAATGGTGAGCTCACCGCTGCGCGGGATATACATGATGTTCAGATAATCCGCGAAGATGTAGTTACCAGATACGTAGGCGAGAATGGCCAGTGTGACTCCAATGATGGCGCTTGTCCCTGTGGCTAATCCATCAATCCCATCGGTGATGTTTGCACCATTCGATACGGCTGTTACAATGATTACAACAATGATGGCAAATAATATGAAAAGTGTCATTGGACTTTCCCAGCTATCCGGCATCAACCATGCGTAATTGAATTCATTTCCTTTGATGAAAGGAATGGTGGTCTTCAATGTTTTTTCTTCAGCCCAGAAGAGAGAATTGTCAGCTTGATTTGCGGTGTTGAATTCTGTTGGGGTACCAGCAATTTTCTCTTTAATGGTAACATCATCATTCCAATAGAGCATGGATGCTACGATGATTCCAACTCCAATCTGTCCGATTATTTTTGAAGTGCCGGCAAGACCTTTTTTATCCTTTTTAAATACTTTGATATAATCATCCAAGAATCCAACGAATCCGAGCCAAATGGTGGCGATGATCATTGTTTGGATATATACGTTGGTAAGGTCGGTGAACAACAAGGTTGGGATGAGAATCGCTGCAAGGATGATAAGTCCACCCATTGTTGGTGTACCAGACTTTTGCATTTGTCCTTCCAATCCAAGGTCGCGAATGGTTTCACCTACTTGCTTTCTTTTCAACCACGCAATTAATCTTTTTCCCAATAGCATTGAGATGACCAATGATACAAACACTGCCATGGCTGCACGGAAGCTGATGTATTGAAACAAGCCCGCTCCTGCTAGGTCATAGTGCTTATCGAGATATGTGAAGAGGTGATAGAGCATGGTTATGGTTGCGTGTGTAGGGTTTCTTTAGCGATGGTGAGATCATCAAAGGGATGTTTTACTCCGTTGATCTCCTGATATTTTTCGTGTCCCTTGCCAGCGATAAGGATGATATCTCCTGGGCGGGCAAGTGAACAAGCAGTGCGAATGGCTTCCATGCGATCTGTGATCGAAAGCGTCTTGCGAAGGAGAATGGGATCCAAACCTGTTCTCATTTCTTCGATGATGGATTCAGGTGATTCGCTGCGTGGATTGTCGCTGGTGAGTATCGCTTGATCGCTGAGTTCAGCGGCGAGCTTGGCCATCACAGGGCGCTTAGTGCGATCGCGATCTCCACCACATCCAACTACGGTGATCAAGCGCTCATTGCCTGTGCGAATGTTTTGAATAGTTTCAATGACATTCTTCAATGCATCGGGAGTGTGCGCATAGTCAACTACAGCAGTGATGTTGTCGGCATTGGTGAAATATTCAAATCTTCCCTCTGGAGCTTCCACGGTTGAAATGGCCGTGAGCACATCCATTTTATCAAAACCCAATTCTATACAAGCCGCATATACTGCGAGAATATTGTAGGCATTAAAATCACCAATGAGTCTAGTGTATAGCTCTTGCTGATCAATGCTGAGATGCAATCCGCTGAAGCTGTTCTCGAGAATCTTGGTCTTATAATCAGCTATGCTCTGCAAAGCGTAAGTCTTTGCTTTTGCTTTTGTATTCTGAATCATGATTTCGCTGTGGCGATCATCATGATTGATCAATGCAAATGCAGATGAAGGAAGAATGTCAAAGAGAATTTTTTTCGCTTTGATATATTCGTTGAATGTCTTGTGATAGTCGAGGTGGTCATGTGTGATGTTAGTGAACACGGCACCTTTGATGTTTACTCCTGTGATGCGATGCTGGTGCAATGCATGAGAAGATGCTTCCATCAAGCAGTATTCACAACCCGCTTCTACCATGTCACTCATGAGTTTTTGCAATGAGATGGCATCAGGAGTGGTGTGGGTAGAGGGGACTTCCTTATCGTTGATTCTATTGACTACCGTTGAAAGCAATCCCGCTTTGTAACCGAGTTTGCGAACGATACGATAGAGTAGTGTAGCTGTGGTAGTTTTTCCATTCGTGCCTGTTACAGCTACTACTTTTAATTTCTCACTTGGATTGTCATAAAAGTTCGCAGCAATGTAACCCAGTGCTTCAGCAGAATTAGATACTTGCACATAGGTGATGGCATCATTTACTTCTGCTGGAATCGTTTCGCAAACTATTGCAACTGCTCCCGATTTGATAGCGTTTTCAATGTATGCATGACCATCAGTAGTGACGCCTTTTACGGCCACGAAAAGACAGAAGGGCTTCACAGCTCTTGAATCCATGGTGATACTTTCTACCGCTATATTGGTAGATCCTCTCACTTCAGTGATGCGCGATTTGTATAGTATGTCTTTTAGTAACTTCACGATAATTCGATGGTGATGTATTTGAAATTCTTTACACTGGCTCCATGCTGCACGGATTGTCTTTTCACAGTTCCTTTTCCAATCACTTGCACGCGCATACCTTGTTTTTCTAATAGAAATAATGCGTCTTGAAGGCCCATTCCGACTACATTAGGAACAATGCCTTCTTTCACATTCATCGGTTGCAAAACCACTTTCTTGCCTTCAGACTTTGTGGCTATGTACTCGCTATTGGCTTGTTCTTCGAAGGGGATGTTTAGTGCTTTGTAAACGGTCTTCAATTCTTTAGCAGAACCATTTTTCGATACAGGCACTTTGATATTCGCACGAGCTAATGAATCGAGTGCAGCTGGTGCTTCGTGAAACTCTAGTTCTGTAGCATAGATCTTATCCGCGAGTTCTTTGAATACAGGTGCGGCTACAGCGCTTCCGTAGTAAAGTCCATTCTTTGGATTATGAATCACAACGATGCATGAATAGCGTGGATTCTCGGCTGGGAAATAGCCTACGAATGAACCGCGATAGGCGCGATCGGTATATCCACCGCCTTCATTTATACGTGCGGTTCCTGTCTTTCCAGCTACTTTATATGGAGAATTCGCGAAGACATCATCAGCTGTTCCGCCTTTCTCCATTACACCCTCCATCATTTTCTTGCACGCGAGAAGTGTTTCTTTTTTGCAGATATCCTCTCTCAGGATGACAGGTTTTTTCTTTTCAATCGTGCGCCCATTGCGCTTTATTTCCTGAACGAATAGCGGACGAACAACATCGCCATTATTCGCTACTGCATTGTAAAAAGAAAGAATTTGAAGCGGCGTGTATTGAGTTTCATATCCAATTGAAATCTGTGTCAAGCTCAATCCAGACCAGCCCTTCTCTTTTGTTTTTTTATAAAGCTTTGGTGTTCTTTCTCCCGAGATTTCAATCCCTAATTTTTCACCCAAACCAAAATCGTTCAACTTGTCGAGAAAGAGCTGTGGCTTGCTTTCGAAGGCTTTTTGTGCGAGCATTGCTGTTCCGACATTCGATGATTTTTCGAATACCTGCTCTGCGCTGATGGTTCCATTACCGCCTTTGTCCCAGTTAGAATCTTTTAAATCTTGATTGTAAATTCTCATGATTCCTTTTCCAGTAGTCACGCTATCGCTCAATTGAATCTTACCTTCATCGAGCATGGCCATCATAGATGGAAGTTTGAAGGTGGAGCCAGGTTCAATGCTTTGTGCGATGGCGTTGTTCACCAATTCTTCATAGGTGCCTGTCTTTTCATTGAAGGTGAGGTTGGCGATGGCACGCACATATCCTGTGTTCACTTCCATGAGCACGGCACAGCCCCAGTCTGCTTGACTTGCGTTGAGTTGGCGCATGAGTGCGTTGTGTGCCACATCTTGCAAGTGCACATCGATGGTGGCTACGATATCCAAGCCTGGTTCGGGCTGTTCGATGAATTCATCATTCATTGGTCTCCATTCACCACCAGCCATTTTTTCTTGAATTTGCTTGCCAGGTTTTCCTGAAAGCAATTGATCATATGCAAGTTCTAGACCTACTTGGTTTTCCTCGCGATTGAGTCCAATGGTGCGGGCAGCAAGGCTTCCGAAAGGTTTTTTACGCTTGCTTTTTTCAATGATGATGAATCCGCTCTTGTATCTTCCTTTGTTGATGAAAGGAATTTTTTTAATCTCCTGCAGTTTATTGTAATCAACGTTGTCTGCAATTTTCAGATAACGATCACCGCGTTTTTTGGCGCGGGTGAACATCTCCTTGTACTGACCGAATGAACGTTCGCC
>CANGVZ010000258.1 GCA_947457285.1 Flavobacteriales bacterium
CTGGAACGTAAGCGATTTTATCTGTATAGCTAAAGCTCTTTCCTGTCTTGAATGGAATCTTCTCGTAGTTGCCCGCAGCTTGCTCGCCTTGGTACCCTTGCATTTTGAATTTAGATTCGCCGCCTGGGTAAACTACAACTGGAGTAGCTTCAACAATAGCCTTTTTGTGGAAATACTTCTCTGGGAACTTTCCGCTGATGTTGATTTCGATGCTATCTCCGTGCACTTCCAAAGGATTTGGGCTAGAAGTAGCACCAAGTTCTTTGATGTATTTTTCCATTTTCTTGAGACCGCCGCAAGCTGAAAGCATCAACCCGGCTACGACTGCTACGACAACAACGTAGAAGTTACTCTTTTTCATGCTAATAGAATTAATTGTTTATTTGTTAAAAATTTGGTGCAAAGCTAATCAATATGCGCCTTTCTACAAGGGGTGCAAGATTAATCTTGTTTACTTTATCAACCTAGTATTTTATGATTTGTGAATAATTCTTGACTGATTTTAAGAATTGACCACCACTCCCATCGCGCAGAATTTTTCAATTCTTTGGTTTACTCTCTCGTTGGCGTCCAATGCTTTAAGCTCTGCAAGATGTTTTAAAAGTTCAGCTTTCATGATTCCAAACATTTCATCCCGATTCGCATGAGCACCCCCAAGAGGTTCTTTAATAATGCCATCAATGAGTTTGTTGGACAACATATCATTCGCTGTGAGTTTCAATGCTTTTGATGCAGTGACTTTCTGATCCCAAGTGCGCCATAGAATGCTACTACATGACTCAGGAGAAATTACTGAGTACCAAGTATTTTCGAGCATTAGAACTCTATCACCGATACCGATTCCAAGTGCGCCACCGGAGGCTCCCTCGCCAATGATAACACAGATTACAGGAACTTTTAGCCTCATCATTTCATAGAGGTTGCGAGCAATGGCCTCCCCCTGCCCTCTTTCTTCAGCTTCCAATCCGGGATATGCTCCTGGAGTATCAATGAATGTTACAATTGGCTTATTGAACTTTTCGGCCAGCTTCATCAATCGTAAGGCCTTTCGATAGCCTTCTGGATTGGCCATTCCGAAGTTGCGATACTGGCGCATTTTGGTATTGATACCCTTTTGCTGTCCTATAAACATCACTGAATGGCCATCAAGCATACCGAAACCACCGACCATTGCCTTATCATCCTTCACTGTACGGTCGCCATGAAGCTCAATCCATTGATTGTCGGTGATGGCTTCTATGTATTGAATCGTATACGGACGTTCGGGATGTCTGCTCACCTGAACACGTTGCCACGCGTCAAGGTTATCATAAATTTCTTTGGTCTTTTGTTCCAAGGCACGCTCCAAGTCTGCAATTGCCGCCGAAACATCAACGCCAGTCTTCTTCTCACTTTCTTTGAGCTTTTCGATCTGCTCAGTCAGCTCCTTGATGGGTTGTTCGAATTCCAAATAGGTTGTCATTCTTGTCTGTAATTGGTAACGGGGCGCAAAATAGTCAAAAAAAATTTGAGGCTATTTGTCCAAAAACCTTTTGAATTTTTCCAAAGCCTTTGCTCGGTGACTAAGAATTGATTTCTCATCAATGGACATTTGTGCAAAGGTCCTGCTGTTATCGTTGGGAATAAATATAGAGTCATAGCCAAATCCCTGCGTGCCTCTCTCTTCTCGAAGAATATGTCCTTCTACGATTCCTTCAAATAAGAACTCTTGTCCGTCTTGGATATAACAGATTACTGTTCTAAATCTCGCAGCACGGAAAACCTCATTTTGTAATTTGTCGAGCACCAATTTTCGATTTGCAGCACTGTCTTTTTGGTCACCCGCATATCGCGCCGAATACACGCCAGGCTCATTATTTAAAGCAGTAATTTCAAGTCCTGTATCATCTGCAAAAACGGGCAGTTTGTATCTTTCCCAAACATAGCGTGCCTTTAAGATCGCGTTGCCCTCCAATGTGGATGCGGTTTCTGGAATATCATCATTGCAATCGATGTCTTTGAGTCCGAGCAAGGGTAAGCCTCCGAGCTTGTGTGAAACCTCTTCAATCTTATGGGCATTAGCACTTGCGAATACAATTTTTTTCATTCGAAATATTTTTTTATCACCTTGCCTGACGCGGTGTACATGAATTTTTTTCTATAAAAAATAAACTTCGGCCTTTCCAATTTATCCCAATTCTCAAACCAAACGTCTGTGCTTGTATCGCTCTCTTCCCCTTCCAACATCAGGACAAGCGCCTCTCCCAGCTGTTCATTTTTAATAGGACAAAAATAAAATGGTCTATTCAATACCTTCTCTAATCGGGCTTCCAGAGTTTCTGGATTTATTTTCTTCCCCCCACTATTAATAATTCTGTCAGCCCTACCTATGAAAGAAAACCGCCGACTATCGTGCATCTCAACAATATCATTGGTTTGAAGGTGCAGATTATCGAAATAACTAATGGAAAGATTTAGACAATGTCTTTCGTCCACATCCACAGCAACGCCTTCAAAAGGAGTAAAAATTACCTGATTATCCATTTCAGACAATCGCGACACCGCAACGTGTGTCAAGGTTTCTGTCATCCCGAAAGTGGCGTATATATTGGCATTCAAAGCTTTAGTTTTATGCAAAAGTGCACTGCCTATAGCCCCACCTCCAATGATTAAAGTCTTTACATTTTGAAGGCTTTGAGAAGACTGATTTAAGAGATAATCGAACTGCATCGGTGTAAATGCTGCGAAATCAAACTCGTGGTTGGGAATTTCCAGATGGGCTTTGGGCTCTATCACCACTAATTTCCATTTCTGAATAAACGCCCTTAACCACATCATCTTACCCGCCACAAAAGCAGGAGGAAGACAATGAAGTACTACGCTTCCTTTTTTCAAATTAAAATAGCCTGCTGTTTTTGAGACGGACTCCACAACCCAAGACTTTGGATACTCTATTGGTTTAGGTTCCCCAGTGGAACCGCTCGTTTGAAAGCGTATTACCGAACTTGAGTTAAGCCATTCCCGAATGATCATTCGGCCTTCATTTTCAAGGTGCGAACCGCCATCGGCCTGATGGAGCCAATTCTGAATGTGTTCATCACTCATCGAAAAATCATGCACTATCATTGCTTACAATTGAATTTGACTCAATGCTTCTAAACCTTTAAAGTATAAATATCCCTCTTTTGTTTCCCATGCCGGAGGAAGATTATTTTCGTACAATCCACCCGTTCCAAGACCTTGAGGCATGTCAACATTCATGTCAGCAACCCATTGAGCAATAATATTTAACCCAACAGAGGACTCAAGCATCGAAGTGATCCAAAAATCAACTCCTGTTTCTCTTGCTGTTGCTATCCATTCCAAACATCCTCCCAGGCCACCATGGAGCATGGGTTTTAAAACGATGTAATTCGGCTGAATTGTTTCCAGCAACAGTCTTTTCTTTTCAATAGTTGAAATTCCAATCAACTCTTCGTCCAGTGCAATAGGAATTGGAGAGCTTTTTACCAATTCATTCATAAAATTCCAATTGCCCGGCGCAATAGGTTGTTCAATACTATGTATATCAAATTTGCTCAGTTGCTCTAGCTTTTCAATCACATTTTTTTCATTGAAAGCCCCGTTGGCATCCAACCGAATGGTTATTCGGTTGGAATCAAATCTATCACGAACGGACCTGAGCATTTCCAATTCCTCATTAAAATCCTCAGCTCCAATTTTAAATTTGACTGTAGAAAACCCATCTAAAATTTTATCCAGCCCATCCTTTTTCATTACTTCCACAGGATTCATCCAAACCAGACCATTGATTGGAATTGGCAAACCAAATGAGTGATTAGAAATTCGTCTCTTTCCTCCATTAATCAAATCATAGATTGCCATTTCCAAGGAGAATCGCACCGAAGAAACCGAAATATTCCCGAAGTCAATGCTTCTTGTTGATTTCAAAAGATTCAATTCATTTAAAAGAGTAGTCTCAACTGTAATCGGATCCTCAGGACTCAAACCATAGATTGGGGAACATTCGCCCAAACCGTATATTTCCGGATTTTCTTTATAGTAGATTTTAATAAAAAAAATTTCTCTTTCAGTTAGAGTATCCCTGGATGTCTTTGCAGGTTTTTTAAACCGAAGTTTAAATGGAATTATTGAAAATTCTATTTCTTGGTCGAACCTGAAATTCTCTTTATAATCCATTCGATGGGGGCGTTGCTATTTAACTTCTTTTTCCAAATGTAAACTGTAAAAAGGCCTAGGAAGATAAGAATAAAACAAGAAGTAAGTAGAACTGACTTTTTACTAAAGAAAAACCCCGTTGAGATAATAAGGAGCAAGAAACTAAAAAATACATGAAAAAATAGAATAC
>CANGVZ010000259.1 GCA_947457285.1 Flavobacteriales bacterium
CCATTAAAGCAACTCAGCAAATTGGACTTGCAGTAGTGGGCTGCACGGCAACGTTGATAATTGCATTTCTGCCGCTTGTTTTCTTGCCTGAGGCATCAGGAGATTTCATCCGAAGCCTTCCAATGGCGGTCATTACATGTGTTTTGGCGAGTATGATTGTTTCAATTACAATCATTCCATTTTTATCGAGTAGAATTTTAAAACAGCATGAAGGTCACTCTCAAGGAAATTTATTTCTTAGAGCATTGCAAAAAGGGATTCATCGCTCCTATGCGCCTTTTCTCGACAAAGCGCTTAATCGTCCTTGGATGACATTGATTATAGCGGGAGTAATTTTTGTTGGCTCCTTACAGCTAATGCCGGTGATTGGATTTTCATTGTTCCCTGCATCAGAGAAGCCTCAATTCTTGGTGAATATAAAGCCACCATTACAAACATCATTGGCCACCACTGATAGCATAGCACGCTTCGTAGAAAAGGAGCTTTCACAAGTGGAAGAAATAAAATATTACACTACCAATGTTGGCAAGGGCAATCCGCGCATCTATTACAATGAAGTCCCTGAAAATGAGCGATCAGATTTTAGTCAAATTTTTGTTCAATTAAATGATGATACGAATCCGGATGAAAAGCTTGAGATCATCGAACGTCTTCGAACAAAATTCAATGATTATGCAGGAGCAAAGATTGAAGTGAAGAATTTCGAGCAAGGACCTCCAATTACAGCGCCAGTGGAAGTGCGATTGGTTGGTGATGATCTTGACTCTTTGCGGGCTTTAGCTGCAAATATAGAGCAGATGCTTAAAGGAATGGAGGGAACCATCTATGTAAATAATCCTGTAAAGAATTTGAAGTCTGATATCAAGGTTGATATCAATAAAGAGAAGGCTAGTCAACTGGGAATTCCAACGGTAAATATTGATCGCACTGTCCGTCTGGCCGTTACCGGGTTGGATATTGGTAAAATGCCGAGTGACGGTGACGACGAGTGGTCTATTCTCGTGGGTACGGGGAAGGATTCAAAGCCAGATATTCATGTCTTTGATAAATTGTTTGTGAATAATCAGTTAGGTCAGTCAATTCCGCTTTCGCAAGTAGCAGACCTCTCGCTCGATGCCTCACCCGTTTCAATTGACCATTATAATAAAAAGCGTATGGTAGCAGTGACGGCATTTGTTGACAAGGGATTTCTTGCCGACGAGGTAATAGCTCAAACCATAGAAAATATGGATCGAATGCAGCTTCCAAAAGGGTATACGTATGCGATGGGAGGAGAATATGAATCGCGTCAAGAGTCTTTTGGCGGTTTTGGAACGATTATCATTATCACGGTGTTTTTGTTTATCGCGATTTTGATTTTACTATTTAAAACCTTCAAGAGTACCCTTATTGTTTTGTCGGTTATACCACTTGGTATGGTGGGAGCGTTGATAGCGCTTTGGATGACTGGTAACTCGCTTTCGTTCGTAGCTATCATTGGATTGATTGCTTTGGCTGGAATTGAAGTGAAGAACTCGATTTTGTTGGTTGACTTTACAAATCAATTGAGAAAGGAGGGCAAGGGATTGGAAGAAGCGATTCGCGAGGCTGGAGAAATTAGATTCTTACCGATTGTACTGACATCACTGACAGCAATCGGTGGTCTAATACCCATTGCAATTAGCACCAATCCTTTGATTGCACCATTGGCTATCGTTTTAATTGGTGGCTTGATTAGTTCTACGATTTTGTCGCGAGTGGTGACACCAGTTATTTATAAGATAATTCCTCCGTCAATCGAGGAGTAAGAGATGATGGGTGGGTAGAACAATAGATGGGGGAGTGTGGGATAAACGAGAAAATTAATGCTTCGGTTTTTTAAAAGGGAGGACCAGAGCATCTACTTTTCGAAGGATATCATCGCACTTCTCCACTATTTTTTTTCCATCTTCTGTTACAGATATAGGTAAAGTGTTGCGGTCGAAAATGACCACATCTAACTTCTCTTCGAAAGTTTTAATTTGTTGACTTACCGTGCTTTGATCGGCGCTACACTCCTCAGCGGCCTTGGAAAAACTGCCATGTTTGGCCACAGAAACAACATATTGCATTTGGCGGAGAGTAACTATCATTCTTCGAGGTTTTGCCGCGAAGATACAAGCAACATACTGTTAACGTACCACTAACCTAGATGTTCTTTTGGTTTTTTTAATAAAGAGTTGCACTTCATAGATACCCGGGGCCAATTTCGAAGTTGATAGTTGGTTTTGTGGAACACCATCGTATACAACAACTCCCTGTGAATTTATAATCAACATGCGGTCGCTATTTAAGGCCTCTTGGATATCAAAATAGACGATATCTTCTGCAGGGTTGGGATAGATTTTGAATTCCGCATTTTGAATTTCTTTTGCTGCAACAGAGTTGCAAATCACCAGGTTGAGCTTTTCCCAGATTTCGTTATTATAAACTGTTGGAACTAAATATTCATTTCCATCAGGCGCATCTCCCATGCGGATTACCAAAAGATTTTGACTTGGTACTATATTGAGAATTTGACCATTTTTACCCAAAGCTGAATACATATCCAACGGAGCTGCTTCCATTGGCGTACCGGGGAAAACCCACTGCACGCTAGGAATCATAAATGAATCTTGAGAATTTAACCACCACAAGTATCCATATGATTCATTGAGATTATTGCTAGGGGTAATCATTTCGTTGAAATAATCTGTATCGGACATGACGGTGGTGCCGTTCCAACTTCCTCCGCTCAGCATCAAAATTCCAAATCGAGCGAAGGCTCGAGGTCTACTGTAACACACATTGTTAAATCCATTTGGCAAAAAGAGTGCATTAATGCCAGTTACATCTGAGAGCGTGCTTGCCAGGTATTGATTGATACTTTGTCCGGTAGAGTAGAAAATAACGCTATCCAGTAGGGTGTAAGGTGCGTTGTGATAGGCCCAGCGTGAGCCAGGCTCTGCAAGGTATGTGAGGCATTCTGGATTTGTACAATAAATGTCTTCGACTCCATCATCAAGTCCACTGGTCATCGTCAATTGATGACGGATGGTAATTGCGGCTTCTTGTTCGGGTGTGAGCGAAGTCCAGCCCTCACCCAGATAAGTAGAACTACTTTCATTAATATCCAAATATCCTTCTTGTTGAGCCATACCCACCAAAAAAGCTGTAAGGCTTTTACCGGCTGATGCCCAGTACCACGGGGTGTTGGTGGTATTTCCGTTAAAATATTCTTCAATTACGATCTTTCCGTCCTTTAAGACCAAAAAGGCTCTTGTATTCGTACTTTCCAGAAAATCGAGCAGTGCTGGAATTTCATCTGTACACCAATTTAATTCCTCCGGAGTCGTCGTTTCCCACTCCTCGCTGCCAGTGGGAGGGAAGTACAATTGTTGACTATTCGAATAATTATATGAAAAGAGAATAAATAGAGTATAGAGTATGCGTTTATTCATGAGTTTGGATATTGGAGCTCTAAAGTATGCACTAAAATGCGAACAATTTAGTTCGACACGAGGTTTTCCAAAAGGTTTAACGAAGTAATCATTATGGCCGAAAAAATCATAGAGGTGCGGCATATTTCCAAGAACTTTGGAAGTTTTAATGCAGTAAAAGATGTTAGTTTTGAAGTAGAAAGAGGGGATGTATTTGGATTTCTCGGGCCAAATGGGGCGGGTAAAAGTACTTCTATTCGGTGTATGTTGTCTCTGATTACACCCGATAGCGGTAGCATAAAGTTGTTTGGTAAGGAGCTCTCGTCCAACAGAACTGAAGTGCTTCGAAAGGTAGGTAGCATTATCGAAAAGCCAGATTTTTATAAATACCTCTCAGCTGCTCGCAATCTTGAAATTTTTGCACGCATCAGTGGTAAACCAGCCTCAAAGTCAAAAATCTATGAGATGATAGAGTTTGTGGGGCTCAAGGGACGAGAAAAGGATAAAGTAGGTGGATTTTCTCACGGAATGAAACAGCGCCTGGGAATTGCCCAAACGCTTATTCATGATCCTGATCTTATCATTCTCGATGAACCCACTACTGGACTTGATCCGCAGGGGATAATTGATATTCGAAACCTCATTATTTCTTTGAGCAAAGAGAAGAATAAAACCATTTTACTCTCGTCACACCAACTTTCGGAAATTGAAATCATTGCTAATCGCATGGTCATCATCAATAAAGGCCGCTCCATCATTGAGGGAAATGTCTCCGAATTATTAAATGCCCAAGATCTTATAGTTCGATTAGACGTGGATGATAAAGAAAAAACCGAACGTATACTTGGTGGTTCTGATTTGATTCATTCGTTTCAAGCAGATCTTTCAGGAATAGAAATAAGCG
>CANGVZ010000260.1 GCA_947457285.1 Flavobacteriales bacterium
ATATAAAGTGATGGGATTGGCACCGTATGGTGAGCCGAAATACGTAGATAAAGTAAGGCAAATACTCAGATTTAAAGAGAACGGATTATTTGATTGGGATGATGGTTTTTTTAAATCTGCCAGAGAGGTGGTAGTTACATATGGGGTAGATCATGTACCTGTGGTTGGCAATCTATTTACCAAACGTTTTAACCAATTGTTTGGAGAACCACGATCAAAAAATGGAGAACTCACACAGATGCATAAAGACCTCGCTGCGTCAGTACAAAGAGTTACTGAAGAATTATTGATTCATATGCTTACGCATTTGCAGAAACGCACAGGATTAAAGAAGATATGTGTCGCAGGTGGGGTCGCTCAAAACTCGGTCGCCAATGGTAAGTTTATAGGTACAACAGGATTTGATGAATTATACATCCCTTCGGCCGGTCATGACGCTGGTCTTTCGATGGGTTCAGCGATGTATCAGTATCATCACGTGTTAAACTTCCCGCGAACGGCCCCTGTTTATTCAGCCTATACGGGAAGTAAATTTGGAAATGAGGAAATCGAAATTTTTCTGACAAAGAGTGGGATAGCTTACGAGCGGCTCGAGGATGAACAGTTGTATGAAAAGGTTGTGGAGAAACTCATCGAGCCAGGAGTAGTCGGATGGTTTTCTGGCAGGGCAGAGTTTGGACCACGTGCCTTGGGGGCTCGTTCTATTCTAGGTGATCCACGCAATCCACAAGCAAAAGATCTACTTAATCTGAAGATCAAGCGAAGAGAGAGTTTTAGGCCTTTTGCGCCATCAATTTTAAAAGAGTTTGTTGGTGAATATTTTGAGAAAGTTGAGGATGTGCCCTTTATGGAAAAAGTATTTCCGATCAAAAAAGAAAAGCAAAAATTCATTCCTGCGGTGACGCACGTGGATGGCACAGGTAGACTTCAAACAGTAAGCAAGGATGTTTCACCGAGGTATCATGCATTGATTGATAAATTTCGGCAAAAAACCGGTATTCCTATATTGCTCAATACTTCGTTCAATGAAAACGAGCCCATCGTAAATTCTCCGGAAGAAGCGTTGGATTGCTTTCTAAGAACTCAAATGGATATGTTGGTATTGGAGAATTGTGTGATCGTGCGCTGAGGAATCGCAAAGGTTATTGGTATGCATGGTAAACAATTTTGACAGTCAAAGGGAAGTGGTAAAAAAGAGACTTATTTACATTGACCAACTGGTAGGGCCGAACTCAGTTGATGTAGTTAACGCACTTTGTGATCATTATGATGTACATCTGTACTACGGTAGCGTGATTATAACCTATGCCCCATTTGATTTCCGTATAAAACATCATAAAAGAAATACCTACGAAAAAGGCAGTATTTTAGGTAGACTTATTTCATGGATACTTTTTTATGGCACCACTCTTCCTGTGGTTTTATTCAAACGAAAGGATCATCTTTTTTTGGTTTCTAATCCTCCATTGAACTTCTTTTTTGGTTTTGTCTTTAATATCTTAACCCACACCAAGTTCAGTTTACTGCTATGGGACATTTATCCGGATATTATTATTCAATCAGGAGTTACCTCGAAAGGAAATCCGATTTCAAGGATTTGGTCGTTTCTAAATAGTATCGCGTTCCCGAAAGCCAGCAGGATATTTACAGTCAGCGAATTTCTAGCTTCCGAAATAGCCAAGTACCAGAAGGGATTGTTGACCAACATTAGAGTCATACCCTCTTGGACTGATGCCGAAAAGATAAAACCAATACCTAAAGAAGAGAATCTTTTTATTTCGGAGTATAACCTCTTCGGTAAATTTGTTGTCATGTATTCCGGCAATATGGGAAAAACGCATGACCTCGAAACGTTGATTGAAGTTGCGGAACTTATGATCGCTGATACGGATGTAGTTTTTGTGTTAATTGGGGATGGCGAAAAGCGAGAAAAAATAGTACAGCAAGTAAGTGAGAGACGCCTGCGGAATGTGATGGTATTACCCTTCCAAGAACCAGAGATGTTTCCCAAATCAATTGCTAGTGCAGATATTGGTATTGTGACGCTGGCCGCGGGTTTTGAAAATTATTCTGTTCCCAGTAAAACCTATTATTTGATGGCGGCTGGGGCTGTTATATTTGCGATTGCGAAGGGAAGGAGTGAGTTGGAATCGATAATTGGTAAATTCGAATGCGGCTATCGGTTCGACCCAGGTGACGCGAACGCGATTGTCCAGGAAATAAAATCTCTCTCTATCGATAAAGCAAAGCGAGTAAAATTGAGTGAGAACTCAAGAAAAGCTGCCCTTCAATTTACACTAAAAAATGCCACCACGATCGCCAATGAAGTCGCAACGGCATAGATCGTGCTATGTAAACGTAATTAAGCCACTGTTTGATTATTGCTTAACGTTTTTGATCTTTTTTCCTGGTTTGATTCTAATTTTCATCATCGCGATCCCATTGGCTTTTTTGAATAGAGGAAAGATTTTTTTCAAACAACAACGCTCGGGTCTTAACGGTAAAGTGTTTTACGCATATAAATTCCGTACAATGAATGATGAAGTGGATGCGTCAGGAAATCTATTGCCAGACGAAGCAAGATTGACACTCACTGGGAAGTTCATAAGGAAAACTTCTCTCGATGAGTTGCCTCAGATTCTGAACGTAATAAAGGGAGATATGTCGCTGGTTGGCCCTCGGCCGTTATTGCCGGAATATCTTCCTTACTACACTTCTATTCAACGCCAAAGGCACACCGTAAAACCTGGTATAACCGGTCTTGCGCAGATAAATGGTCGAAATGTAACTACTTGGGAGAAGCGATTGGAGTATGACATCCAATATGTGAAAACAGTTTCATTCCGCCTAGACTTAACTATTTTGTTAAAAACGATTAAGAAGGTTCTTCGCTCGGAAGGAGTTAGTGCGCAGGGAAGCGTCACGATGCCTAGATTTTCGGACTATATAGAAGCTAAGAGAAAATGAATATTCTGGTTACGGGTGCAGGGTCATTGGTTGGACATGGGATACTTCGCTCATTGCGAAACATAGAGCAACAGGATTTTAAAATTATTACGGCTGATCCAGATCACCGTGCTGCTGGTCATTGGCTTGGTGACCATGGAGTCACCATTCCTCTTGCAAAAGAAAATGGTTTTATTTCCTCGCTTCAAGAGATTATCGCCCAACATAAAGTTGATATTGTTTTTGTCGGCACAGATCCAGAACTTATGAAGGTGTCCGAATCTGAACTCACGGCTATAAAGGTAGTCTCCTCGCCCGAAGTTATCGCAATTGGCGAAGATAAGTGGCTTACAGTTGAATTTTTGAGACAGCATGGGTTCCCTTTTCCGGACTCAGCCCTTAGTGAAAACCGAGAATCCGTCCACCGATTGTTGGAAAAATATGGCTTTCCATTATTTGCCAAGCCACGAATTGGCGCGCGATCGGTAGGCGTCATGAAAATTCAGGGTCAAGAAGAATTACAGCATTTTTTAGGCCAACCAAATTATATTATTCAAGAGTATCTTTCTGGAGAAGATGGTGAGTTTACTGCTGGTACAATGACGTATGATAAGACGTGTTATTCCAGCATCATTTTTCAAAGAGACCTAAAAGATGGAAATACTTACCGGGCCTACCTGTATAAAAACCTAGAGCATGAAAAAATTATTACACAAGTTTCGGAAAAACTGGATGGTGTATATGGCCCCTTAAATTTTCAGTATCGCCTAAAAAATGGGAAGCCTGTAATTTTTGAGATTAACTCCCGTTTTAGTGGCACAACACCCTTACGAATGGCTGCTGGGGTCAACGAAATAGAGATGGCTCTGGAGTTTTTTAAACGGGGTAAAATAAGCAAACGCACAACAGTAATGTCTGACATTGCTATTTTGCGAACGTGGTCCGATATAGTTGTTCCAATGGAGCAATTGAATGAATTTAAGGAAAGGGGAGTATTAACTAGACCTTCAGGGAAATATTTCCCTTTTAAAGGTAACCTGCAAAAATGAAAACCGTAAAAGTTTTGATTTTGGGTGGAACAAAATTCCTCGGTTTGGAATATGTTAAGCTTCTGAAAAATGATCCTAACATTGAAGTGCATATTGCATCGCGGAGTTATGTTGATTCTCCTAATTTTTACCGAATTGATCGCAAAAATCAACTTGATCTGGTGAGTATTTTAAGTGCCACCAATTTTGACGTCATTGTTGATTTCATAAGTTTTTCAATGCCCGACAGCAAAAAGCTGCTCAACGCCATTCTTTCCACAAATAGCGCTCCTTATCTAATCACAATATCGTCAACCTATGTTTATGGGAATCCGCTACAACTAGCAGAAGATAA
>CANGVZ010000261.1 GCA_947457285.1 Flavobacteriales bacterium
ATCCAACGTTCATACAGATTGAGCGACAATGATATTCTTTGTACGATTACGCCTTCGAAAGAGGAAAATCCAAATGCTCCAAGAAGAAAGCGCTGGACGTACTTTACGACAATCGGTTTAACGGATATTCGCACTGGAGATTCAAAGATTGTTACTTTGAAATCAGATGAGAGAAAGTATGACGATATCACTTTTGTATCTGATGGAACCAACCTATTTATTGCTGGTTTCTATTACAATCCGGATGATGATGGAGATTTTCAGTATGTAACTGGCTTTTTCAGCACGAAAGTGAACTTTGATCGCGGCGAATTATCAGATGTAAAGTTGTTTGAGTATGACGAGAATTTCTACAGACACTTTAAGAATAATCAGAAAGCAGAAGAGTCAGATAGAAAGGCGAGAAAAGAGGAGAAAAGAGCAAAGTACATCATCGAAAGAATGTACATCGAGCAAATAGCCTTTGGAGAGGGTGAAATTAACGTGGTATGCTCTGGTATGATCAATAAGAGTGTGACAACATGTAACAGCAAAGGTCAATGCACCACAAGATACTATTGCGTTAAGTTGGGTGTAATTGCCTTTAATACTGACAAAGAATTGAAGGTGAAAAGTTATGATGTATTGCCAAGAATGATGGTGTATGATGGATGGAATATCCCGGACGTTTCAATCGCACCGCTCAAGAATAACTCTTTCATGGTGAACTATGGCAGCGCTTATGAGCTGGAAGGTGGAGCTATGACTGGCAGCCCCAAGAGAAAGGATAAAGATGTAAGAAGGTCTCAGTTGGAGTACGCTATCCTCAATGATGAAGGCGTTTTGGAGAGACATGATATGAAGCTATCAAAAATAAATGGAAAGGAGAGTAAGGATTTCAATTTGGATGAGAATGGTGTAAAGTCGTTTTCAGAAGAAGTCTATGCTATATGCTCATTTAGAATTGATGGTAAATTCCACCTCGCATTAGGTAAGGTCATCGAAAAATAATATCAATGGAACAAATACCCTATTACTTCGACAGTGTCATGCGCTCAGCCGTGGTAGTGTCTCCGAAGGCTCCTTTTTACGAATGGCTCATCTCTTTGGAAGAGTCTAACAATGAAATACCCAGAACGGAAGTTGATCTATATCTTATCCCGGACATGGAGTTTCATGAAGATTCTTTGGATTGGCTTGAAGAAAATTACGATGGCTTATTCGAAGACCAATTGAATAATTGGTACACAGCAGAGGATGCGTGGCCTGCCGAACGCTCCTGGGAATTGTTTCAAGAATGGTTTGATTTTAAAATTATCGTAAGCGTCCACGATACCGAAGAGGGCGATATCGAGAAGATCTAATAGTCACAGCAAAAAGCTCCCGAGACGAAATCTCGGGAGCTTTTTTTATTATGGAATAATTATTCTGTTATATTTGCAGCCGAAATGAAACTTAAGGACCCCGATAAGATCAAGGCCATCCACGCTGCAACACTCCAGTTGGTGAGTGAAGTGGGGTTGGCGGGCTTGAATATGAACGCCATTGGAAAGAAGGCTGGCATCGGAATGGGTACCCTTTATGTCTATTTTAAAAGTAAAGAGGAGCTAATCAATGCCCTTTATAGAGAACTTAAGTTGAAGCATACTTCTCTTATCTATCACACGGTCGATATGTCGCTGCCTTACAAGCTGAATATGCAGCTCTTGGTGGAGAACTATATGAAGAATCGATTCAAGTATTTTCAAGAGCATCTTTTTATAGAGCAAAGTGTATTATCTCATTTTTTAGACAGTACTTCTCTTCAATTGGAGGTGGACGCTTATGCCGGTATTTATGCACTACTGAAGGAAGGACAGCGTCAGCTATTGGTTAAGGATTTTCCAGTTGAAATCCTCGCTGCACAGATGGTGGGCGGCGCCAATGAAATAGTGGCAGATGCTATTCGCAAAAATAAAAAGCTAAGTTCCAATTCGATTCAATACGCTTTCGAAATGTGTTGGGATAGCATTCAACGCTAATTTTTTTTAATAGAAATAGAATAATTATTCCATAATAAATCAAATCAATCATCATGAAAACAGTTTTAATCACAGGTGCTTCAAGCGGAATCGGCAAGGCTGCTGCTCTCGAATTCGCCGCTCAGGGCTGGAATGTGGCTGCTACGATGCGCACACCCGAAAAGTCAGCAGACTTAAAAAGCGTGAAGAATATTCACCTTTTTGCGTTGGACGTAACCAATACAGAGTCAATCGCTAAAGCGTTTGATGAGGTAGTGGCGAAGTTTGGAAAATTAGACGCCGTTGTAAATAACGCAGGATACGGCGTGGACGGTGTATTTGAAGCGATGTCAGACGACGTAATCCAACGTCAATATGATACCAATGTCTTTGGATTGATGCGTGTGACGCGCATAGCTATTGAGGTGATGAGAGAGCAGAAAGACGGGGCCATCGTGCAGGTGGCTTCAATGGGTGGCCGATTGGCTTTTCCTCTTTTTAGCATTTACCACGGCACCAAGTGGGCAGTGGAAGGATTCAGTGAATCACTGATGTACGAACTTCGTCCTTTTAATATTCGCGTAAAGTTGATTGAGCCCGGTGCCATTAAAACAGAATTTTACGGTAGAAGTCGTGAGTTTATCGCTCCTAAAAATACCGATGTTTATAATGAGTTTATTGCTAAAGTGGAGAAGGTGTCTCAAGGCGCTGGCGCCAAAGGTGATTCTCCAGAAAAGGTAGCCAAAGCCATTGTAAAGGCAGCAGAGGATAAAAGCAACAAGTTGCGCTTTCCTGTTGGAAGTCCAGCGCCCTTTTTATTGTGGCTTCGTCACAAAATGCCCGATACGTGGTTTTTCAAAATCGTTAAATCAAGCTATAAAATCTAGTCGTTTAATCCTGACTAGAGCGTGCGCGCTGCATCGGATTCGGTTGCGACCAGTTTTGATTTTGCTTGAATAATTCAAATCGGCTGGGTACCACTTTCGGTGGCCATGAATTATTATTGAGCTCCACGTCTGCTGTTTCAAGGTATGGATCCAAGGTGATAGACTTCACTTCTTTTTCTACGGAGAATAATTTTGTCACTTTGGGTTCACTCATCTTCCATATCTCAGCAGGGATGCGAATCTCGCGCTTGGTGCCGTCCATAAATTCAAATTCAAAAATCAATGGCATGATCAAACCTCCCACATTGGAGACAGTCACTTCATAGTAAAATTGATTTTTGTTGAGAATGGCTTTTTCTTCATCGCTCAAACCGCTTAGATATTTTTCGTAGTCCTTGATGTCGAGACTTGTTACCTTGTAAGGATCGTAAGTGGTGTAGAAGTCTTCGAGCTTGGGATCTCTGTCCAACTGCGTTTCCAATTTTTCTTCCGCATCGCGTTTCAAAGAGATGTCAGCGGGCTGCGACTCTTCTTCTGCGCGGTCGATGGCCTTTTCTATTTCTGGATTTTTGGTATCAATCTGAAACACTTTTACTTGCTCCATTGCCATATCGCAGTGATCGGTGCCGTAAAACCAACCTCTCCAAAACCAATCAAGGTCTACACCGCTCGCGTCTTCCATCGTTCTGAAGAAATCATCAGGAGTGGGATGTTTGAATGCCCAGCGACGCGCATATTCTTTGAATGCGTAGTCAAACAATTCTCTTCCCATCACAGTTTCGCGAAGGATGTTCAGCGCTGTACAGGGTTTGCCATAGGCATTATTACCGAATTGATATATGCTCTCGGAGTTGGTCATGATCGGCGACATCTTCGATTTATCGCCACGCATATAGTCCACTATGTTTCGGGCTGGTCCTCGACGAGTAGGGTAGTTGCGGTCAAATTCTTTTTCAGCCATGTATTGCATGAAGGTGTTCAATCCCTCATCCATCCATGTCCATTGGCGCTCATCCGAATTGATAATCATCGGGAAGAAATTGTGTCCCACTTCGTGAATGATCACGCTGATCATTCCGATTTTGGTGTTTTCACTATAAGTACCATCTGGTTCAGGACGTCCGCCATTGAAACAAATCATGGGATATTCCATGCCTATCCACTTCGCGTGCACGCTTATCGCCACAGGATAAGGATAGTCGATGGTGTATTTCGAATATACGCGCAAGGTGTGCGCTACTGCTTTGGTGCTGTATTGTTCCCACAATGGATTTCCTTCTTTGGGATAAAAAGACATCGCAAGAGGTTTCTTTCCATTAATATCCACTTTCTGTGCGTCCCAAATGAATTTACGCGATGAGGCAAAACCAAAGTCGCGCACATTTTCCGCTTTGAATACCCACGTTTTATTTGCCTTGCTGCGGTTTTTTTCGCGTTCAATTGCTTCTTCCTG
>CANGVZ010000262.1 GCA_947457285.1 Flavobacteriales bacterium
CTTTCGCATCCTACTGCTGGTATACTGGATCAAGTAGACTATACTGATGATTGGTACAACGACACATCCAAAGATGATGGCGGCTGGTCATTGGAATTAGTAAATCCTAATGATCCGTGCAGCAATAAAGACAATTGGTCGGCATCAATCAATTCCAATGGTGGCACTCCCGGTGAGCAAAACAGTGTTTTCGATGATACACCAGATACCACGGGCCCACGTATTGTCAATGTATTTAGCGGTGGTCCGTTCGCTGTAATTATTGAATTCGACGAGCCATTGAGCGCTGCTTCTCTTTTCGAATTCTTTTGGATCATCGATGGTGAACAGGTGGTGCCGTCAAGTGCTTCTTTCACTGATAACACCAACACCAGTATTGTAATCAATATCAGCGGCAGCATACCATCTGAAGTATATAATTTCAGTCTACCTGCTATCCAGGATTGCTGGGGCAATCTATCTACGAATCTAACCGGATTTTACGCTATTGCCGAGACAGCCACTCCAGGTGATTTAATCATCAATGAAATACTATCCGACCCTTTTACAGGCGGAAGTGATTTCATTGAAATTTATAACAACTCTGATAAAGTAATTGGGCTCATTGACTGGGCACTTGCTTCCGAATCGGATGGTGAACTTTCAACCCCCGATGTTATTACAGAACTTGGTGTAATCATTCTTCCCAAACAATATGTTGTCCTTACAGAAGATGGTTCTGAGTTGACACAGTTCTATCCTTTTACCAAAATGGATCGCGTTCTTCGTGTTCCCGATATGCCGACCTACAACAATGCAGAAGGTACTGTTGTGTTATTGATGCCAGACGGTTCTATTAGTGATCGCGTGACATATACAGAAGAAATGCACTTCGTATTGCTCGACAATCTCGATGGTGTATCTCTTGAAAGAATCGACCCTGCCCGTTCATCAAGTGATCTCACTAACTGGGGATCAGCGGCCGAAAGTCAAGGATTTGCCACCCCGGGCTATCAAAACTCTCAAGCACTGGCGGCAATCCTTGGTGAGGAAGATATTAATGTCTTTCCAGAAATATTTTCTCCTGACAATGATGGATTTCAAGATGTCGTCACCTTCACCTTCCAAAATGCTACACCAGGAATGGTCGGCAATATTTATATCTTCGATAGCAACGGCAGACAAGTATTACATCTTTTGAAAAATTCTCTTATCGGCGAAAATAGTAGCGTTAGCTGGGATGGCAGAAACGCTGATAATGGATTAGCCCCAATCGGAATTTATATTGTTTACATTGAAGTATTTGATGAAAATGGAAATACTTCCAAAATCAAAAAAACCTGCGTTCTCGCTCATCAGCTCGACTAAATGTATATCGTCAAGACACCAAATCTTCTTCAGCCTATAGTCTCTGATCTACTTTGGTCTGTGCACACCTTCGAAAGAGAAGTTTTTCTCACTTTCGACGATGGCCCCACGCCAGAAATTACCGAACGAACGCTCGATTTACTTTCAAAGTACAATGCGAAAGCTACCTTTTTTTGTCTTGGAAAAAATGTGGGTGCTCACCCAGATATTTTTCAAAGAATCATTAAAGAAGGCCATACTATCGGCAACCATACCCACGACCATCTAAACGGAAGAAAAACCAGTCACTTTGCCTATCTTAGAAACATCGCAAAAGCAGAGAAAACTTTTCACTCAGCTTATTTCAGACCGCCCTACGGAAAAATAACACGGGCACAAATTGCATCTTTAAAATCAAAATATCGCATTGTGATGTGGGATATCATTACTGGCGATTTTGATCCAAAAATATCTTCTTCGAAAGTGGTCAAAAATGTGGTAGACAATGTTCAGCCCGGAAGCATCATCGTATTTCATGATAGTATCAAAGCCGCACCGCGCATGTTGCCTGCGCTGGAAATTGTGCTGCCTATTCTCTCAGAAAGAGGATACAAATGCTCCGCACTACCAGCGCTTGAGCATGAATAAGCTATATTTGTAAAATGCACGTCAAACCCAAAAAGCACCTAGGACAACACTTTCTTAAGAATCCAGAAATCTGTGAACGCATTGCAGCAGCGATGACAGGCTACGGAGACTACAAAACGATTTTAGAAATTGGACCAGGTACAGGAGCTCTTACCGCTTGGCTCTTGAAGTTGAATGCATACACCACACATGTCGCCGAAATAGATACTGAGTCCGTTGATTACCTCCGTGCATATTACCCCGAACTTCGCGAACGCATCATCACCAAAGACTTTCTTCAGTTGCCTTTAAATGAAATGTTTGATGGACAACTAGCCATTGCTGGAAATTTTCCCTACAATATTTCATCTCAAATTCTTTTTAAAATACTAGACCACAAACAACAAATTCCAGAAATGGTCGGCATGTTTCAAAAAGAAGTAGCCCTAAGAGCTGCCGGCAATCCAGGTTCTAAAGATTATGGCATCCTATCTGTTCTGCTACAAGCGTATTACGACGCCGAATATCTCTTTACAGTTGACGAACATGAATTTGACCCTCCACCCAAGGTTAAAAGTGGCGTAATTCGCATTCAACGCAAACCCGAACAACCATTCGGTTGTGATGAAAAGAAATTCAAATTAGTTGTCAAAACTGCATTCAACCAAAGAAGAAAAATGCTCCGTGGTTCAATAAAGTCACTCTTAAATCCAAACGTCGATATAACTCTACCCATTTTTAGCATGCGACCAGAACAGCTCAGCGTGCAAGACTTCAAAGATTTAACCAACATGCTTTCTCAATGAGCATCCAGAGATTCAACATTCGCGCATATTTTATTCTTTATAACGACAACGATGAAATTCTCGTTTCCGATGAATTGATTGCGGGAAAAAAATACACTAAATTTCCGGGTGGCGGCGTAGAGTTCGGTGAAGGAATTGAAGATGCTATTCGCCGAGAAGCCATTGAAGAACTCGGTCAAGAGGTGGAGATCATTCAACACATTTACACAACAGGATTCTTTGTCGAATCTATGTTCAAACCAGGAGATCAGGTGATATCCGTCTATTATCAAGTGCAGCTACTTGAGTCGCCCAAATTCCGAATTGCAAATACAAAATTCGATTTTGACACTGATAATCATCAGACCGAAAGCTTTCGATGGGCGAAGCTCGACGCACTTCACCCAAATGAGTTATCCTTTCCGGCAGACAAATTTCTTTTAAAGCAGCTTCAGAGTGCACAATGATTGCAATGCATCATTAGCATTCTCGCAAAATACCACTCTCCAGTAATCTTTCAACGACTGGCTGCAACTTCTTTACTTCCACACCACTTCTTTCTGAAATGGCTATCAAATCATGCTCGCCATCACTGAGATTGAGAATCCACATCATAATCTTCACAAACTCTTCGCTCGCTTTTTGTGAACCTAAGGTCGGATATAATCCTCTCTTACCCAGTTGAGGTTCACAATAGGGCATCGTATTCAAATACTTTTTGTTTGCTTCGATTAATTCTATCATGTCAACATAGCGCTCAATTGTTCGCTCCATTGCTTCGAAGGAAATCAAGGATTTATTATCAGCAGAAGTATGATACGCTGCATACTTTCCATACATCGTGCGCATTAAGGAACCTACCGGAAGATTGAACCCTGGAGAACAGTACTGGCGTTCATCGCTTCCATGTGGGAAAAAATCAATCACTTCAAATACTTCTCCGCTCTGCTTCAACATGGTTTCCGCTACTCTATCAGCTTCACTGTTCCCTCTTCTGCTGCGCTTATATGTGAAGTTTCCATCGTCACCTACGCATGTTACCACAAATCCCGCTTTCAGATGCTCCTTCCAAAATTCTCCGTATTTCGAAAGAGAATAAATCGATCCGATAGTTTCAGGAATAAATAAAAACCGATATGAATAATTTGGCTTTGGTCTATTTTTTAAGATTTTAAAAAGAAAACTCAAAACAAGCGGACCCGACAGCTCATTGTTAGCTAGAGATGGATGACAGATATATGTCGAAAACAAAATCTCTTTCTTAGACGAGCCTTCGATATAAGCCTCGCCTATCGTCATCGTTCCTTTTTCATTATGATCCGAATCGATGTAGACTTCGTACTCCGCATTTTTATCCAATGACTCCAATTGAAAGTGACTTAGACAAAACCCCCAACGCTTTTTATAATATGAAGTGAGATAAGGAATAAGATCAGGCTGTTCGGGTAGCGTGTACAAATGCTCCCTTAGTTCATCGAATGTCAGACGGGCATGCACAGCGGTAGAATAGCCCAAAAGATGAAGATTATTCTTGGCGAAATCTATAATCTTCTTACCAGATGAA
>CANGVZ010000263.1 GCA_947457285.1 Flavobacteriales bacterium
AACATGGATGATCCAGCTACCATGGCCGCTATGAAGAATTTAAAACTCAATATGAAGTGCATTCCCTTCACCATAACCGAACAAACACTCGGTGAAGGTGCATTTGTCAACGGAGAAAATTTAACCATTTCAATTAACCATAACCCACTCAACATGAAGATTACAGAACTCGCTTTGCAAGGAAAGCACAATCTCGCTAACAGTATGGCAGCAGGCATGGCCGCACGCATCCTCGACCTCAGAAAAGAAGTCGTTAGAGAAAGCTTAGAGAACTTCGAAAACATCGAGCACCGCCTCGAGTTCGTAGCGAAAGTTCACGGCATCACCTTTATCAATGACAGTAAAGCGACCAACGTCAACTCTGCTTGGTATGCTCTTGAAAGCATGGACAAGCCCGTTATCTGGGTTGCTGGCGGTACTGACAAAGGGAATGATTACTCTGAACTATTTGAACTAGTGAAGGCCAAAGTGAAAGTAATTATTTGCCTAACCACAGATAGCACAAAGATTCGTGCAGCATTCGGCAGTGTAGTGGATACCATTATCGACACCAACAGTGCTGAACAAGCGGTGCGCGTTGCATACGACCTCGGCCGCGATGGTGATGTGGTATTGCTTTCACCTGCATGCGCAAGCTTCGACTTGTTTGAAAATTATGAAGACCGCGGACGTCAGTTTAAGTCTGCTGTGAGAGGTCTCTAAAACAGTTTCTTTCGATGGTACAGGCTGCTATTAAAAGAGTATTTACCAATTTGCAAGGAGATAAAGTAATCTGGATGATTACGCTCTTCCTCGCGCTATTGTCTATACTCGCTGTATTCAGCGCCACCACCACCTTGGCCGTCAAGAGTGGAGGGTACGGAGTCATGCTCCGACATCTCCTCTACATGTCAATGGGCATAGGTGCTATGTACTACATTCATCGAAAAAATTTCAAGTACTTTTCTAAGTTATCCGTACTTCTGATTTTTGTCGCAGTCGGTTTACTTGTTGTGACGATGCTCTTTGGTTCGAGCCTTAATAGCGCCGAACGATGGATTCGCATTCCTGGATTGGGAATAACCTTCCAGACGAGTGACTTCGCGAAAATTGTATTGATTGTATTTGTAGCGCGCTACCTCAATCTCAAGCGAGATAGCCTCGATGATTTTAATAAAACCATCTTGCCCTTGCTTGGAGTGATTGGGCTCATCTGCGGACTCATACTACCATCCAACTTCTCTACAGCAGCGATGCTAGGATTGGTATGTTTCCTAATGATGTATATCGGAGGCGTTCCCGGCCGACATCTTTTCAAAATCATCGCACTCGGAGTGGGTCTTATTGCGATTATTATTTTGATAGGTGAATTTGCCCCTAAAGGAACACTCAAGCGTTATGAAACTTGGAAGAACCGAATATTCAGTAAAGTCGATGCTGATAGTGAAGGGAATTATCAGGCCAACCTTGCGAAGTACGCTATACATGAAGGCGGCATCATACCGAAAGGACCAGGCACATCGACTACTCGGAATTTTATGCCTCACCCCTATTCTGATATGGTATATGCATTTATTATTGAAGAATACGGTGCTATCCTTGGAGGTGCGGGATTGCTACTACTCTATGTCATTTTATTTTTCCGCACCATACGCTTCGCCTCCAAATGTCCCAAACATTTTGGAAGGCTCACGGCAATCGGGTTGGCACTTTTACTAGTGGTGCAAGCATTCATCAATATGGGAGTGAGTGTATCGCTTTTCCCCACCACTGGCCAGCCATTGCCACTAATCAGTCTTGGAGGAACGAGTACTGTATTCACATGCATCACTATTGGAATCATTCTGAGTATTAGTCGCAGTGTATTCAATCCCGAAGCCTTTGCCAATCCTGACGATCAGAAGGCCGAGCTCGAATTGAAAGAAGAAGAAGAACAAAGCAGAGCACTCGCTCTATAAAACCTTTCACATGGCGTATCGCATTATCATTTCAGGTGGCGGCACGGGCGGTCACATCTTTCCTGCTATTGCTATTGCAAATGCAATTAAAGCTGCTCAACCCGAAAGTGAAATTCTCTTCGTGGGAGCGGATGGCAGAATGGAAATGGAAAAAGTTCCACAGGCAGGCTACAAAATCATCGGCCTTCCTATCATGGGCATTCAGAGAAGACTGACACTGCAAAATTTAAAAGTACCTTTTAAAATTATAGCAAGTATTCTCAAGGCCCGAAAAATTATCCGAGAGTTTAAGCCCGATATTGCCATCGGTGTAGGCGGTTATGCGAGCGGGCCGTTGCTCAAGACCGCTTCAAATATGGGCATTCCTACAATTATCCAAGAACAAAATTCTTATCCCGGGATTACCAATAAATTACTAGCAAAAAAGGCCTCCAAGATCTGCGTAGCCTACGAAGGGCTTGAATCATTTTTCCCTAAAGAAAAAATCATTCTCACCGGAAATCCTGTGCGTAAAGAGGTTTGGAATATTCAAAACAAGAAAAATCAAGCCCTTGAGTTTTTTAAACTAAAAACAGAAACGCCCGTGGTGCTTGTGGTGGGCGGAAGCTTAGGCGCTCGCACCATCAATCAAGCAATCGACGCGTGTGCAACTTCAATTACAAGTGAAGGCATTCAAATTTTGTGGCAAACAGGAAAGAGTTATACTGAAAACACACACGCGAAGAATGAGCGAGTGAGTCAACATATTTTTATCAAAGAAATGGACCTCGCTTATGCCGCAGCCGACATTATCATTTCAAGAGCTGGCGCCATGTCGATAAGCGAGTTATGCTTGATTGGAAAGCCTACCATACTTATTCCCTCTCCGAATGTATCGGAAGACCATCAAACTAAAAATGCGATGGCTTTGGTGAATAAAAACGCAGCCCTCATCGTGAAAGATGCCGAAGCCGTGCAGCAACTACCCAATGAAATTTTGAGCCTCTTAAAAAATAAAGAACGCCAAGCACAACTTTCTTCTGAAATTAGCAAACTCGGCAGAGGCAATGCAGACCAACAAATAGCCGAGATTGTGTTTGAAGTGATTCAACAAAGAAAAAAATGAATTTAAAAGAAATCGAAATCGTTTATTTCCTCGGCATCGGAGGTATTGGAATGTCTGCATTAGCGAGATATTTCAATCATCATAAAAAATTGGTGATGGGTTACGATCGCACTCCAACTCCGCTAACCTCTGAATTGGAAATGGAAGGTATTTCGATACACTTTGATGATACAATTCTAGAAATACCTCAAATCATCAAAGTCACTCCACGCGAGAAAATTCTAGTGATTTATACCCCAGCCATCCCAAGAGACAGCAATGAAAAAAACTGGTTTCTTCAAAACGGTTTTGAATTAAAAAAGAGAAGTGAAGTTCTGGGTGCCATTACTGCTTATTCAAAAACCATCGCCATTGCAGGCACACATGGAAAAACTACCACCTCAAGTCTTGTGGCGCATTTACTAAAAGATTCGGGCAACGAATGCAATGCATTCTTAGGAGGAATTACTGCTAATTACAACACCAATCTTCTCCTCGGAAAGAGCGATTCTTGGACAGTAGTAGAGGCCGATGAATTCGACAGGTCGTTCCTCACATTACATCCAGAATTGGCCGTCATCACTTCAATGGATGCAGATCACCTCGATATCTATGGCGACGCAAGTCATGTCACCGAAGGATTTCAACTGTTTGCACAAAGAGTACTATCTGGTGGAACATTATTGGTGAAAAAAGGACTAGACATTCAACCTCATCATCTCCAAGAAAATGTCACCCTATTGCACTACTCGATTTCCGAAGAAGCAGATTATTATGGAAAAAACATAAGAGTTGAAAATGGAAGTTATGTTTTTGATTTGGTCACGCCTCAAGGTGAATTAAACGGGCTCACGCTCGGACAGCCAGGTCGTCACAATATTGAAAATGCCATAGCAGCCTGCGCCATGGCCTTATTGTCAAAAGTACAATTAGTTCAGTTGCCTCAAGCTCTTGCATCATTTAAAGGCGTTCGAAGAAGATTTGAGACTATATTCAAATCCGAGGACTTGACCTTTATTGATGACTACGCGCACCATCCAACGGAGCTCACGGCGGCAATAAACAGTGCACGTGAACTGTTTCCTGGTCAAAAAATAACAGGAGTCTTTCAACCGCATTTATTTACCAGAACAAGAGATTTTGCCGATGATTTTGCTAAAGCCCTTTCATTACTTGACGAAGTCATCTTACTCCCCATATATCCTGCGCGCGAACTCCCGATTGAGGGTGTGACATCCGAGATGCTCTTAGA
>CANGVZ010000264.1 GCA_947457285.1 Flavobacteriales bacterium
AATGGATGTTATTGGTATTCCAATCAAAGGTTGTATGGCGCCTCTAAAAAGCAACTCCTCTCCCACTCCAGCGCAAAAAGAGATGAACCAAATCTCTGAAATGTTGAGATCGAATCCGGCAAAAATGCTTTCATACTTAACTCTCACGGGGTTCATAAAGCGCCTACTCACAATGAAATTCGCCAGAAATCCACTGGCAATACCATAACCAGCACCTATCAAAAGCTGCCAATACCAAGCCATTGGCCCCATAAGCATGGATGCAATGTCTACCGTTTCCGAAAAATGATTAATAAGAAGTGCTATCGCGCCCATGCCCACTAGCGTGAGCAATCCGAGTCGCATAACCGCGTCAATGCTGAACTTCATAATTATTCGGAAAGTAATTTTTGCATATCGCTACCACTAGGGCTTTGGAATATTTCCAAATCAAAGTATGGAACCGAAGCCAACAAATGATCGAAAATATCTGCGGCTACTTTTTCAAAGTTCTCAAAATCTTTTAACTTAGAAAATGCATAAATCTCAAGTGGAAGGCCATGTTCGGTCGCTTGAAGCTGACGAACGACGAAAGTCATGTCGTTATTAATGTTCGGGTTTTGTTCAAGATATCTTTCAGCATAAACTCTGAAAATTCCAATATTGGTCATGTGCCTTCCATTGATAAGCACAGCCTTATTCACATTGTTTTCCTTATTGTAGTGCGCGATTTCTAAATCCCTTTGCTTCAAATAATCATGAATTCGCTCGACACTTAAAAGGCGCTGAAACAATTCTTCATCACAGAACTTGATGGAAGAAATCTTGATATTGATGAATCTTTTAATTCTTCTTCCCGGTCTTTCTTGCATACCACGCCAATTCTTGAATGACTCGCTGACGATGGCATAACTGGGAACAATTGTTATGGTCATATCCCAGTTTTGAACTTTGATGGTCGTTAGGTTGATTTCAATAACTTCTCCATCGGCGCCGTACTTATCTACAGTAATCCAATCTCCCACGCGTACCAGGTCTATAGCGCTCATTTGAATACTTGCAACAAATCCTAGTATCGGGTCCCTAAATATGAGGAGAAATACAGCCGTGACAGCACCAAAGCCTGTCAATATGTAAACAGGACTTTGATTCACTAGAATTGCAAGAATTAAGACGAAGCCTACTAAATAAAAGAGAATTTTCGCTACTTGTTTGTAGCTTCTCAATGGTTTGTCTTTAAGCGAGTCGACTCCTTCTAGAATGCCTAGAATTGCGTTTAAGAGCGCATTAATAGCGAACATAAAACTCAATACGATATAGACTTTAGAAGCTGCGATTGCCATTTCGCGCCAATTGGGAAAATCTCTAAACATGATTGGTACCACCGCACCAATCACAAAGGCCATAACAATAAATGAAACGCTTCTAAAGACATTGAATTTATAAAGCATATCATCCCAGGTGGCAGCGCTGCGTCGCACCAGGCGCTTTACAAATCGAATAATAATTATCCTTGAGAAAAACCAAATTAGAAAGCAGACAACAATCAGAGAAATAAACATGATTGCGAAGTGCATGTAGGCTGCCTTCTGAGGAGATAAAAGAGAACTCGTCAAAAATGATTTAATCCAATCCGAAATTTCTGTGACATTCATGATGCAAAGGTAGCATTTGATTTTTGGTGAAATCTGAATGAAAGTTAAGACCTTTGCACAAAGTTTCTTTCATGAATTTTCTACCAGAAGCAATTGAAGCATATGCCACAGGGCATACTAAGCCAGAGTCAGCCGCTTATAATGATTTGACAAGGGAGACATGGCAAACCATGGTTCTTCCTCGAATGAGTAGCGGCCACTATCAAGGCAAGTTTTTAAGTATGATATCACAGATGATTCAACCAAAAAGAATTTTGGAAATTGGAACATTTACTGCCTATAGCACTTGGTCTCTAGCGGAAGGCTTGACTGAAGAGGGAGAATTGATTACGATTGATATCAACGACGAACTTCAACGCTTTCACTCCAAGTATGCCGCTAAGATGAAAAACGGGCATCAGGTTAAATTTATATATGGTGACGCTTTAAATGAAATTCCGAAGCTTGAAGGATCATTTGATCTTGTATTTATTGATGCTGATAAAGAAAATTACATTTATTACTATGACATGCTACTGCCTCGCTTGCGTTTAGGTGGTTGGATGTTGATTGATAATGTGCTTTGGAGCGGAAAAGTGGTAGAGCCTTTGAAAGGAAACGACATAGAGACATTGACTCTTCTCGAGCTGAACAAGAAAGTGACAGAAGATCCAAGAGTTGATAATCTCTTGCTCAGTATTCGCGACGGGCTCATGCTTGTGAGGCGAATTGCCTAATCACGAGGAACAGGCTGCTCCCTAACTACCTCTTGCTTTTTCCAGTTCTTGCTTTTGGGATCCCAGTAATATGAATTGTCGGTCTCAAAGGAAACTGTAGTTTCTGGATGTTGAGTAGATACCATCCATAATGGCTCATTATTAATACCGAAGGTGTATTCCGCTGTATACCAATACATGCTTGCTCCAGGATTTGTGTGTACTACCGCCTTATGCAAGGCGCCATTTGGATGCCATTCTACCAAATCTACCGTCACCGAATAGCTCTCTATACGCTGCTCAAATCGATACGTTTCCTTGCCCCAAGGATCGAAAAGGACGAAATCCTTTGAGCGTTGTTCTCCATTGATGATCTGCACCGATGTTTTTTTTCCTCCCGTGTAATAGTAAACTTCTGGTTCTGGCTGTCTTTTCGTAATCGCAGGTTTGGGTGGGTCTTTTTTTCTTTCTATATCCATTTTTTGAGGCTTTTCTGCGGGCGGCACAAATAAAAGCTCTTCTTCTTTTGCTCTTTTTAGTGTATCCCGCTTCAATCCAGAAGATTCCGTCAACGATGGATTTGTTTCCTGAGTCTGCATTTTGATTAAAGAGTCCAATAGCAGTCTTGTGGAATCAAGCTGCATAGACAATTGGGCCACTTGCTCCTGGTTTGTATTGGAGCAGCTCCCCATTAGAATAGCCGTGATTATGAAGCAGAAATATTTCATAAAAAAAATCCCCACCGAAAGGTAGGGATTTTGAATTCAATTATTGTTCCGCTTTTTAAGCGAGTACTTGCTTTACTTTATCTGCTGCTTCCTGGAGCGTGATTGCAGAGTGCACAGCCAGACCGCTTCCGTCGATAAGTGCTTTTGCTTCTTCAGCGTTCGTTCCCTGGAGACGCACGATGATTGGAACACTGATGTTTTCAATATTCTTATATGCATCTACAATTCCTTGTGCAACGCGGTCACAACGAACGATACCACCAAAAATGTTTACCAAAATTGCTTTCACATTTGGATCGCGAAGAATCATTCGGAAAGCTGTTTCAACGCGCTTTGCGTCTGCAGTTCCGCCTACGTCAAGGAAGTTTGCAGGGTCACCACCAGAAAGCTTGATGATATCCATAGTCGCCATGGCCAATCCAGCACCGTTTACCATACAACCGACGTTACCATCGAGTTTCACATAGTTGAGACCAGCAGCAGTTGCCTCAACTTCCAAAGGATCTTCCTCAGTGGTATCACGCATTGCTGCATAATCTGGATGGCGAGAAAGGCTATTTCCATCAAGCGTAACCTTTGCATCCACCGCAATGATGCGATCGTCGCTTGTTTTCAATACAGGATTGATTTCAAACATAGCCGCATCACATCCGAGATAAGCCGCATAAAGTGACTTCACAAACTTGCCCATTTCTTTAAACGCACTTCCGGAAAGGCCGAGATTGAAAGCAATCTTGCGACACTGAAAATCAGTAACTCCTGTAAGTGGATCGATTGTTTCTTTAAAAATGCGATCTGGCGTATCATGCGCCACATCTTCAATATTCATTCCTCCGTCTGGAGAGTACACGATTACATTTCTGCTAAGACCGCGATCTAGAAGGACTGACATGTAGAATTCCTTTGGCTCGCTGGCACCTGGAGCGTAGACATCTTCTGCGATGAATACTTTGCTCACAAGCTTACCACCTGCTTTCGTCTGAAGGGTTTCAAGATGACCTCCAAGGATACCTTTAGCTTTTTCAGCGACTTCACCAAGGTTTTTTGCTAGCACAACACCTTTGGAGCCTGTTTCGATAACGGTTCCTTTACCGCGACCTCCTGCATGAATTTGGGCTTTTACCACAAACCAGCCTGTACCCGTCTCACCTTGAAGTTTGGTAGCGACTTCGGTAGCTTGCTCAGGCGTTTCGGCCACATAAC
>CANGVZ010000265.1 GCA_947457285.1 Flavobacteriales bacterium
ATCAAGCCCTACAAATCAAAAAACTTCCTCCAAAGCGACGATCGCTACAGGAGCAGTGTTTATGTCTTTGTAAAGAGTTATCAATCGAAGGGTGGTATGGTAGAGTTATTTGGCTCTTCAAAGGGGCTTTATAATTACAACTATCAGCATATTAAGCAGAGAGTAAATGAAAAACCCAGCGCAGAGATTATGCGCGTTGTGGACTCAATCAAGACTGTTTACTCAAAGCCCGATGATATCGCTCGCGCTTCCTATTATTGGGTGCAAGATCATATTCGTTATATCGCGTTTGAATATGGTCTGGGAGGTTTGATTCCTCGCCCTGCTGATCAGGTTTGTCAACAGAAGTTTGGAGACTGTAAGGATATGGCAAATCTGCTTTATTCGATGCTCAACTATGCAGGTCTGCCCGTATATCATACGTGGATTGGAACGAGAGAAATTGACTTTAACTATACTGAATTGGCTTGCCCATACTCCGACAATCACATGATCGCCACCTACAAGGATGAAAGTGGAAAATATGTCTATCTGGATGCCACAAGCAGCGATATCGATTATGGATTTCCTTCCATCTTTACTCAAGGAAAAGAGGCACTCATAGCCATCGATGCTACCAATTTTGACCTCGGAGTCGTACCTGTAGTTTCGGCAGAAACAAATCTGGTAAAAGACATTGTAGATATCAAATTGGTGGATGACAATCTCATCATGACAGGCATTGCCGAGATGTATGGATTTGTGAAGTCAACGCGAATGGAAACATTGAAATACAAAAATCCAGTTGATCAAAGACTGGAATGGTTGGATATCCTTGAACGCGGGAATAACAAGAATAAACTCGTGGACTACAAGGTCAAAGATGTAACTACCAAGGAAAAACCGGTAGTAGTAGATTATGTATTGGAGATTCCAGATTATGTGAAAATTCTCGGAGACGAAATGTATATCAATTTTAACTTCGACAAAGCTTTTACATCACTAAAACCGGATACAACTGATAGAAAGGAAAGGGTAGACTATGAGTTTACTTTTTCAGATTATACGCAGTATAAAATGGCTATTCCTGAAGGATATGTTTTGAAAAAACTTCCTGATAATGTGATGATCAATACAGAATATTATCAGTTTGATTTCCGTTATAAAATTGAAAACAATCTTTTGATAGTTGAAAAAAATGCCTCTATCAAAACCATTACTATTCCTAACGAATTTATTCCAAACTATATGACGGACTTGGATAAAATCAGTCAGTCATTTAAACAAGTGGTTACCTTTAAAAAGAAAGCATGAAAAACTTAATCTTCATTTTATTTTCCTTTATTGTATTTAGAGCGAATGCACAAGAAATCGATGTCGATGTCTTGAATTATCAATTTGACGATAGGGCTCTCACAGAGCCAATGATGGATAGTGTTGGTCACAGCTCTTCAGAATTATGGAGCAGGACTTATATCGTTTACGCTGAATTACCGGTTTACGGACAAGGTCGCTATATCATCGAACATACCTGTCGACAAATAAATGATCTCAATGCGGTGGAGCGCTATAATAAACTTTATGTTCCTACCTACAATGGACAGCTTCCACTGAGCGTGAAAACAAGAGTAATTCGTGAAGGTAAAGTGGTTTCCTCTGCTGATAATGCTAATATCAAGACGGTCAAAGAAGAGGACACCGAATACAAGTTGATAGCAGTTGAATCTTTGTTGCCAGGTTCGTTCATTGAGACCTTTACTGTAATAAAGACGGACATAAGCTTTTCAGGATACACCACATTCCAGTCGGCCGACCCGATCAAAGAATTGCTGGTGGTTATTGAGACACCATCATTCATTCACATGAAAACCAAAGTCGTGAACGGTGATGTGAAGGTGAAGGAAAAGATACAGGGCGAGAGCGAATTCAAGTACATCGAACTGAAAGATGTGCCAGCGGCTCAGGAAGAAGAATATTCTTTCAGACAAGCCCGTATGATGAGGCTTGAATACACACTGGATAAAATAGACAACCAGCGCGGCGGTGACCGTTGGGGAGATATTGGCAGCAGAATTTACACCAGTATTTGGGCTGATTATGATAAATATAAATCAGCTGCAAAAAAGTTTGTGAAGTCCGTCGGTGTAAAATCGTCAAATTCGATTCAAGAGAATGTTTTTCTGATTGAAAACAATTTGAAATCCAACGTCCAGGTAATACGCGGTGTGCCTACTCCTGAGGATCCATTTGATGCTATTAAATCCAAGTTCGCTTCACCATTTGGAATGAATAGAATGATGCTTTACGCGCTCAAAGCGGCCGAAATCGACTTACAATTACTTTTGACCTGCGATAGAACAATACGCTTCTTTGATAAGAATTTTACGAGTGAGGAGTACGTCACCGACTTGCTGATTTACGTACCTCAGATAAAACAAATCATTGATCCTCTTGAACAAGGCCTAAGAAGTCCCTCTATTGGCGATGCATATCTTGGACAGGATGCGCTTCTGGTAAAGGAAGAAGAATTAGGTGGAAATATCACGCCCGTTACGGTGACCATGAAAATCCCAGCAAACGATTACGCTTCGGCGATCATCTCTGAAAACTACGAAGTGTCCATTGATCCCGACAACGGAGAGTTTGATATGAAAGTGGAAAAAGGATGGGGACCAAGCTGCGACAGAGGGCTTCGTTATATTTTCACGCTGGTCACCGAAGATAGCAAACCAGAGCTCTATAAGAGCATTCTACAAACAAAACTTTCGGATGCAAAACTCACCGAAACAGAAGATGTGAATGCACAATACAAGGAATTCAGCGATATCAATAAGCCATTTATCATCAAAGGTCGCCTTACAGGTTCTGATATGCTTGAATTCACAGGGGACAAAATCATTGTCAATGCGGGCTTTATAATTGGTGAACAATCACAACTTTACAATGCAAAACCGAGAATGTTTCCAATGGATATTGAATTTGTTCATGCTTATGATCGATTAATTAAAATCAATATTCCAGAAGGTTATTCTTTTGAAAATTTAGATGCATTCAATAAGTCATTTGAATATAAAAATGAAAAAGGCGAGGTTCTGTGCTCCTTCATTTCATCGTACAAAATCGAAGGAAATCAGGTAGTTGTGACTATAGCAGAAACCTATAATCAGTTGACGTATCCATTGGAGTTTTATGATTCATTCGCAAAGGTGGTCAACGCTGCCGCAGACTTCAATAAGATTGCTATCTTCTTGGTGAAAAAGTAATTTCTGACTTAAATCAGTCAGTTGATTGACAGCGGTCATTAGCCTATACAATAGATCGCTACATCTTTGCTTCAGATAGAGAGTACATAATCTATCGAGTCGTGTTAAACGACGGATGTTGGGGTTCTTTACCTTAAACAAATATCCGTTCTTTAACGAGGGTGCGGATACACCCGTGGCTTTTTTGGAGAGGAAAGCCCGATCGTGTGCCGCACCTTGACTCGATAGTATTCGCCCCCAATCTCCCAATCTTTCATACTCACAATCTCCCACTCTTTCTTTTTGTCTCTCAAGTCAGAGAGTCTTAACTTTGGGCCATGGGTGATCCAATCAGTAAAGTAGAAAGCAGCTTCGAATCAGTTTTCAATCACGTCAATGAGGGCATTCTGATTTGTAATAAAGACGGGGAAATCATCCTCGCAAACCCCAAGTGTTTCCAAATGTTTGGATACTTGCCAGGCGAACTAAACGGCCTCAAAGTAGAGGCCCTCGTGCCAAGAGAACTGGAAGAGAAACATGTGGGATACCGCAACGGCTACATGCAGCGCCCCATGAAACGCCCAATGGGAAAAAACTTTATCCTATTCGGTCAAAGAAAAGATGGGGTGAAATTTCCCGTAGAAATTAGTCTCAGCTATTACGAAACGCCCGAAGGAATCTACGCCATCGCTTTTATCATCGATATCACTGAGCGTCACGAACAACAAGAAAAAATTAAAAAAATAAACGAGGAATTGCGCCTGCTCAACGAAACGCTTGAGAAGAAGGTTAATGAACGAACCCTTGTGCTCAAAGAGGCGCTGCACGAACTTGAAAACTCGCGCGACGAACTCACCAATGCCCTCGAAACAGAAAAAGAATTGAATGAAATGAAAAGCCGCTTCATCAGCATGGCTTCGCATGAATTCAGAACGCCGCTTTCAACCATCCTTTCCTCGGTGTCCCTCATTCAGAAGTACATCGAGATGGAG
>CANGVZ010000266.1 GCA_947457285.1 Flavobacteriales bacterium
AGGAAATCAAAATACGGCCATCCTACGTATTGACCCTCTTTACTAAAAAAACACATCTGTCAATTATAATATGTAGTAATATGAAATTTTTAATGATATCACTCTGCCTTCTATTCACTGCTATGAAAATTAATTCACAAAGTGATTTAGAATCTAATGCTAAAAATCACAGAATAGGATGGTTCATTACACCAGAATATGGAACCATGTTTTTAGAGGATCACGTCGGCCATACAGTTGGTTTCTCTATGGGATTCAAGTTATTCAAAGACCACCTGAAAGTTGGCTATTTCAACTATGGAAGAAGTGGACCTATTAACTCATATACCATCTCTACCTCTTTACCCGACGGCAAAACTTATAAGGGTAAAACGTCCGTTGATTTGCGTGCAGACCACGGAGCATTTGGATTGATGATTGCCCCATCCTTCAAGCTTAAAAAATCAAAAATAGAATTTGATTTTCCAATAAACATTGGGTCCATTGGTGCCGGTTTCTACTTGGCTGGCGATGATCGCAAAACTCCAGATAATAGCAGAGTGAGCGAGTGGGAGAACGAACTTTTTGAAGGAGAAGATGCCGCCTTTGCCGGAATGTTCGAGTTTGGCGTTAGAGCTCTTGTCCCCACCAAAATTAATGGGTTGCAATGGGGATTTGGTTTGCACTATACTACTGTACAAGGCTGGAAAACATTCGTAGATCCATCGGGTGATTTCTTCAACAACAAGTTAAGAGCTTCAGCCTTTATAAATTTTGGGTCAAAACAGAGAGAATAATAATTTCAAAGAGGTGAAAAAAATGAAAAGCAATTTAATTACATTAGCATTCTTAATTCTATCATCAAATTTAGTACTGGGTCAATCCAATAAAACACGCATATACGGTGAAGTTGGTTTAGGTGCGGGTCAAACCATTATAAATTCTTCAACCATTAATTCTTTAGAAACAGCTCTTGGAGGGAGATTTGAACCCAATATAGGTAATAACCTTATGATGGCTTTTTATATCTCACCTGAAAGCTGGAAAGGACTAGGTATTGGATCACGCATTCACGGAACTTTCGGTTCGCCAGCTACAGGTACCAATAACAGCGAATACATTTTTAATTATTACAATCTTTCTGTCGCGGCTAAGTACTTTCTTTTGAAGAGAGAATTTAATAAAGGTCTGTATGTAAATGGAAGCATCGGATTTGGGCAGTTTACAGCCAAGCGACTTAATGAGTCAACAGAAGAATATCAACACCAATATGCTGTAGGGTCATGTCTGACCGGAGGATTAGGATACACTTTTCCATTTACAAAAACGGCTTTGAGTGTAGAAGTTCAATACGAGAATGCCAATCGAAACGGAACTGTAACTGGAGTAGGTGACGTGAGCTTTAGGAGCGGTCAAATAGGAGGAAATATCATTCTTTCATTCTAATTGAATAATTAATTAAATCCGATTTCATGCAAGACAATCGATTACTCTTTGATTTCAAGTTATTACTTAAAGTATTGCTGTTAAGGTCAAATATGACTACGTTTCGATTGCGCTCATCATTCTCTTGAGCAGAACCAGTTTCGAATTTCTTAAAGACCCCGTCAGGGGTCGCATATCTCTAGCCTGAAAATAATTACGTCATAATCCCGACCCCACAGGGTGTCGAATCAAATGCCGATGGATTAAATGCGACCCGCACAGGGTCGATAAATGATACACCCCATTTGATGCTTCACAATTCCAAATTCTGAATTCGCAATTTCAGATTCCAAAATCCAAACTCCTCCCGATAACTATCGGGACTCCAATCCTTCATCCCCGCTCGCTTTCACGAATTTGCGAACTTCAGACGCCATAAATGGCGTCTCTACTGGGGTTTCCCCTATTCCAATTCCCGCATTTTCGTTCTTTTTCTTGTTCTCGTTCCCGTTCTCGTTCTTGTTCCCGTTCTCGCACCCGTTCCCGTTCCATCCATGCGGTCGCGCTAAAGCGCCGTCAAAACTTCTTGCGCGGCCCTTTCTCCCGATAACACCGCGCCTTCCATAAATCCCTTGAACAAGGTAGATGTTTCTGTTCCCGCCCAATGGATACTGCCTATTGGCTTCGATAGATACTCTCCAAATTGCGAATAAATGCCTTTATCAAAATATCCAGAATACGCACCCCCAATCCACGGATTATTGGTGAACGAATAATCAGTATAATGCATCGGAGTGAGCGCTTTTGTTCCAAACACTTCCGCGTAAGCCTTCAAAACAAAATCTCTTCTATCTCGATCAGATAATTGTAGCAAAGCCTTCGCTCTGTCAGCATGTATGAGCGATGTAATGATTCCCTTCTCAGAACCTGGCACCGAGTTGTCCACAGTGAGCTCTACCATTTCATCCAAACATGTCATCATTCCACTCAATCCTTCTTCTCTCCAAAATGCTTTGTTATAAATCGCATGCGTCTTTAGCACTGTGCCCATTTTCATGGATTCTATGAGCTTCTGTTTCTGCATTGACAACTCAGGAGTAAACTTTATTTTTTTCGCAATTGGCAATGGAACGGCGACTATAACCTTCTTCGTTTTAACTGCAAACTCATCATTGCCAACCAATGTGCAATCTTCCATTTGATGTACGAATGATACAGGGCAATTCAATTTTACGCTCCCCCTCATTTGATCATAAAGAAAATTACTTACGCTTTGTGCGCCGCCTAAAATTCGATCTCGGAGTGCTCCGTCTTCTACCTTCTCCGCTTGTCGCAAAGATCCCGTCGCCTTCGCACTGGATAATGCTTGGAGAAGAGAAATGTCATCTATATTCTGACAGAGCTCTCCTTCTGCTGCTCTTCTAATGAGCATTCTGGCTTTCTCATTGGATAACGTCTCCTCCATCCACTGACCAACGCTAATTGAATCTAAGTAGGCGGCGTCTTTCGAAGTCCAAGGCGTTTCTAAAAGAATCTTCGATGCCATGCGATCAAATTGATTCAGGCCTCTTTGCGTTTGCAATAAAGATATTATCCCAAGCGGTGGAACATCTCCGGTGTATCGTTTATTTGAATTTTCCAATCGCAAAATATTCGTTCCTTTCGCATAAGTGGGGAACGTTTGGAGACCAGCCTCTGCAACCAGTTCGTACATGCGATTGTGTCCTTTTCCAATCCATTGTCCTCCGATATCAATAAAATCTGTATCGCCGATAGCCCGAGACCACGTGCGACCACCGACTCGATCTTGTGCCTCTACTACAAGGATTTTCTTTCCAGCCTTCGACAACTGGCGCGCTGCAGTGAGTCCGCTCAACCCAGCCCCAACGATTACCGCGTCATATACAAGATCATTATCTTGTAATATTTTAGAAAAAGATAAAAATGGAATTGCTGAAAATGCCAGCGTTGCTTTCTTTATAAAATCTTTCCTCTGCATGATCTTTTTTTTGCAAAGGTTCAAATCAGAAACAACACTTCATTTGACAAATGTCACAAAATCACTTACCTCTCAGGCGACTTAACGTTTCTCGCGAAACGCCCAAATAAGAGGCGATATAAGTTAAAGGCACTCGCTGCAACACCATTTGGTCATGTCTTAACAACGCATTGTATCGTTCTATAGCGTTGTGGAACTGAGATATAAAGATGCGTTCCTCGAGAAATACTGCGTACTCTTCAATAATAAGCATCACAACATTCGCTATCTCAATATTGGAATGCATCAAAGGCCGAAGCGTAAGCAGATTAATTGAGACAAACGTTGTATTTTCGATCAATTCAAATGTTTCTCTCGACGGTAGGTTTCGGAAATTTTGCAAGGACCCTACCATATCATTCTCGAAAGCAAACCAAGTATTCACCTCAACGCCGTCTTTGAGATAATAACTTCTTACGGCACCTTCAATGATGAAATATGCAAAATCATGATGTTGATTTTCGCGTATCAAAACATGCTTCTTTTCAAAACTCAGAAGTGATAGGTGGGAGAATAATTCATCCTTCGCCTCATCGCTCAGTGGATGGTCGGGAGAATACTTCTGAATAAACGTTTCAAAAATTGCAGTCATATTTATTTAAAAAATGTCCCGGTATCACTTGCCTATTTTCTTTGAATATTTAGTCATGTTAATACTTCCTATTCCGCCAAATATAAGAACCATGCATGATTTCCAATATCAAAAGGCAAGCCCCGTTATGGATCGCGTATAAATTTAAAAAGGCTCTCCGTCGCTTTTGCCGCTCCTC
>CANGVZ010000267.1 GCA_947457285.1 Flavobacteriales bacterium
CTGCGGTAAAACCCCACCAGACCTGGCTTTGACCATTGAAAATTCCATTGATCAAATCTTCATTTCCTTGAAGTCTTAATGCGCAGTCGAAAAAAACTTGGATGAGCTGAGTACTGGGATCCCAAGTGATTTGAACAATATGATATTCCCCGTCTTCTATGTTTTCAGAAAAAGGATCTGCTTGAATTGGGCCCGCAATGTTGTTGATTCCATTATGATTGATGTCACCATTTTTTTGAATGGCGATATGATCGAAAAAAGGATCGGCGTAGTCCCCGTTTTGCCATGTATCGAATTCAATACCCAATGAAGTTCCAAAGTTGAGATATCCCATACCACCACCGCTTACTCCGATTGCTGATGTACCTTGCGTATGCAAAACAAAACAAATCCCATCGGCACCATTTGCGTCTGTTGATCCAAAGTTCATTCTGAATTGAATATCGAAAGGCAATGTGAGATCTAATTGCTCTCCGTACCATACCGTTCCATTTTGAGTGCCCAAATCTGGAGTTAGCTGGTAGCAATCGCCGCCAATGAACTCAGCGCTTCCATTTAAGAAATAAGTTTGAGACTGAACAGATTGGATAATTAAAAAGCACAAAAGAAGAGAGGTAGAAATTTTCAAACGCATGTCTTAAATGTTTATTGGAGTGGCAATATAACGACTTATTTTGATAACAAATAGAAAACCCCCAGCGTAAGCTGGGGGTTGCATTACAATATATAATTGTCTGATTACAGGCTGATTGAATTTACAGTTCCATTCGGACGTGTAACGGTAGCTGAATTATCGCATGTTCCGTCACCGTAGTCCAACGTCCAAAGCCCAAAGCTTGTCGTAATCTGAACAGTACCTTGTTTGATATGCTGACAGGAAAAGTCAACAATTAAGGGGCTTGTGATTACTCTAGACAAAGTATTACCATTAGGTCGAACTACAGTGCCGCTGCCGCTAATGCTCCAGATATTATCAAAACATGCTGGTGTGTCGTAACCGCTCAACCAAGTCATTTGATGTGTGAAGTTTCTAGAGAAAGTGCTGCCATTATTGGTGATATCCGTATCAATCACTCTCGTAAATGTTGGTTGGCCCGAACTATTCAATCCATTATTGGTAGTGATTCTGCTGCCTGCAATAGCAATTCCATTTATACTGAAATTTTCGAACGTAACCGTTCTAATTGCTCCTGCCAGGTGAAATGAATCCGTGAGATGAATGAACATTTTACCTATTCGAGTGCGTCCGAAATAATCCGTGCAGCCCGTACCAAAATCAATGGTAATTGTTTTGGGAAAACTCGGAGAATCCTCGCTGATTGAGGCACAACTTGATGATGGATATCCAAAGGAGCAATTGCCTGTACCTCCGCTCAAATTTTTTAGCGTCAAGCCATCTTCCTCTTCACTTAAACTTTTCTCCACATATCCTGCTACTGCCTCTTCCGAATATCCATTCGTTTCCTCCTCTTCTTCTTTATCCTTTCTGCATGAACTCAATGAGACAACTACTAAAAGACTAGATAGGATTAAATAAAAGTTTGCTTTTTTCATGGTGTTTGATTTTGTTTCCTTGACTTTCATACCATGAAAAGGTTTAAACCAGTCAAAAAATTACCATGAAGCAATGATACGTTCTGTTGCTTTCATCGTCATTTCATACACCCTTTCAAAATCCTTGATACTTCCGTAATAAGGGTCGGGCACGATGACATCATGATATCCGTCTTCTTGATTTAGCAAAAGAGATATTTTGGAAAGATTCTGACTGTTGGTGCAAAGTGATTGCAAATCCTTCAAATTGCTGCGATCCATAGCATAAATTCGATCGAAAATTTCAAAGTCCTCTTGCTTGAGTTGACGACTTTTTTGAGAACTTATATCAATTCCATGTGATTTCATGCATGCGACGGCGCGATCATCTGGAGCTTCACCTCTGTGATAACCGCTAGTGCCAGCAGAATCTACTTCAATGTCAATATCATTCTTTGCTGCCCAATATTCCAAAGCTCCCTGAGCCATGGGTGAGCGGCAAATATTGCCAAGACATACCATCAAAATTTTCATATTAGTTCTTCGGTGAGAACATCTTCAACGAAAGCGCAAGCTTGGACTTCAACTCATTGCGATCTACGATGTAATCCAAGAAGCCATGCTCCAATACAAACTCCGAGCTCTGGAATCCCTCTGGCAAGTCTTTTCCAATGGTTTCCTTTACAACACGAGGACCGGCAAAACCGATGAGGGCTTTTGGTTCAGCTATATTGATATCTCCGAGCATTGCAAATGAAGCTGTAACACCACCAGTTGTTGGATTGGTGAGAATGGACACATATGGTAGACCATTGTCTGCAAGTTGTGTAAGTCGGGCAGAGGTTTTTGCCATTTGCATCAACGAAAATCCAGCTTCCATCATACGAGCGCCGCCACTCTTTGAAATGCAAATGAATGGACACTTATTTTTTATAGCCTCCGTCACGCCGATTGCAAACTTTTCACCAACAACCGATCCCATCGAACCTCCAATGAATGCAAAGTCCATGCATGCCACGACAGCTTTTTCTCCCTCAATAGTACCCAAACCAACGCGAATGGCGTCTTTCAAGCCTGTTTTTGCAATGGTAGACTTAATGCGGTCCTTGTATCCTTTGGTATCCACAAACTCCAAAGGGTCCCCAGATGTGAGATTGGCTGCAATTTCTTCGTATTGCATTTCATCAAACAATATGGAAAAATATTCCAACGAACCAATCTTCTCGTGATGACCGCAATTATTACAAACCCAGTTATGATCTGCATGTTGCTCACTCGTAACAACGTTTTTGCATTCGGGGCATTGATACCACAATCCTTCTGGAATCTCTTTCTTATCTACACTATTTGTGGTAATACCTGTTTTTCTGCGTTTGAACCAACTCATATTTTATAATGATTTAGGGGGCAAATGTAAACAATCAACGAAGCAATCGAATATGTCCGTGTCTTTCAATCTTTACTCCATTGTAATTCAATGCTTCAACTCGGTAGGTATAGGCGTCTAAACCTACACCGTATTCATCAGGCGCCCACGGACTCTCTAACTGCTCCGTGAAGAATACCATGTCGCCAAAGCGATTGTAAACGAAAATTTTAACATTAGTAATGTTGTGTCCTTTTACTACCCATTCGTCATTAATGCCGTTCCCGTCCTGTGTAAAGGCACTTGGGATATACAAGCCCCAATCACAAAACTCAACATTGACAAGGGTAGACGCCGTGGCAACACCACACTCATTTGAAACTTCTACTTCATATAGGCCTGGCAAAGTAGCCCGTTTAATCTGAAGACTATCTCCGTCATTCCATTCATAGCTGGCGTCTTCAAATGCTCCGGGGTCTAATAAGTAATCTTCGCCTTCACAAAAGCTGACTTCCTCCTCTAGCTGCGGGGTAGGTGCGAATTTTTCGATTACAACAGTACTGCTCGTCAAGGTGCATGCACCATTTGATAATTCAACCGAATATAGCCCTGCATCATCAACTTCTATTGAGGCTGCAGATTCTCCTGTGTTCCAAATTCCTGATTGTCCGCTGCTCAATACGAGGGTGGTGCCTGCACAAAGCGTATATTCTTCCTGCAGAATTGACGTCGGCATAGAATCGATTTCTATCAATATGGTATCACTTACCACACAGTTGAATGAAGCATAGCTGGCAACATATTCGCCAGAACTCATCACTTCATATTGAGACGACGTTACAATATCATTCCATAATACAGGCGTCAAAGCATCTAAAAGATATGGGGTTGAAGTTTCACAGAGTTGTAGATCTGGTCCCAACTCAATCTCAGGTAATTCAACAACATTCAATAAAAACACATCATTGATGGAACAATTTCCAAGTGAAGCCTGCGCACTAATAGTGCCGCCAATGCCAGAAGTCACGCTTGATGTTGACTCCCCAGACGACCATAAAATTGAATCGTAAACACCCGATGCGGAGATCACTGCCTCTTCACCTTCACATATCTGTGCAGGGCCAGATAAATCAAGAGTGGGAGAGGGATGTACAACTACGTTGACCATATCCTGAGTAATGCAGCCGAGATTGGCAGAGTCTAATGTCAGTGTGAATGAATACGTGGTGATCTCACTAATATCCGATGGCGTCACAAACACCGGTTGCGCAGCGTTAACATTTTGAATGGCGGCATCACC
>CANGVZ010000268.1 GCA_947457285.1 Flavobacteriales bacterium
CCTGCTAGTTTAAATTCTGTGCTCTGGACTCAGCGCCTAGTAATTTCTCCTCCGGGAAGTGGCGTAATTGTCCAAGAGACGAAGTATTTTGATCTTGGAAAAACTGGTAGAGTTGAATTGATCGAAGCTTCTGGGGGGCCTGGACCGGCATTTGCGGGATTTATAGGCCGCGGGGTGACTTCTGGCGATGTTTCAACGGATGGAACGTTTACAATTGATTGGACTGATCCATCCAGCCCATCAGCAGGCACAGATATTGCTCCACTGGGGGTAGCTGCATCTGCCCCAGATCCGTCATCTACAGCCTATCTACCTGAGGGAACAAATAATACTCCGATTGGGGTTACCAACTTAACCGCACTATCCGCGGTAGATACAGCTCAACTAGGAATTGGTGGTGCGCCTGTTAGTTCAAATGACAAGCGTGTTGCCAATTTCGCATTGAAAGCAATAAGGGCGGATTCTGGTAGGTTCAGTGCGGGACATGGCCAAGAAACACTAGGCGGTGGCGCAGGCCCTGCTCAGGTAATTGGCTCTCAGGCAAATTCAGGACACGCCACTGAAGGAGGAACATTCAATGTAACACCGAGATAAATATGTTTAAACTGGCGCTTTCGGTTTTAATGTTGTTTATTGTCCAGCCAAGAGACTTGAGCGCTCAAATACTTGCTTTACTTCGAAGTGACACATTGCGGGCTAATAGGGATTTTGAAGGTTGTTATCCAGGATTCACCAGTGCCTGTGTGGACCGTGTAATTATTAATGAATACAAGCATAAGTACAGATCAACCGTTATTGACAGCATCTACTTTTTAGGTGATCGAAAAGTGACAGAAGTGTTTATTGATGTCAAGGAGAAAACCTTCGAGAAACTCCATTATTCAGATTCTGTAGAGGTTCACCTTGTCTACCATGGATACTCTGACTTAAGACAAGTTTACTTTTTTGACAAGACAAAAAAAGAGGGTTTCTCAATCGGTTTTTTTGACGGTCAAATGGAGAACAGGGTACTTTATGAATTCTATGATACTCAGGCCATCAAAAGGAAAATACTTTACTACGACTATGAGCCACCTCATTTGGCTGAAGTCACGTCCTTATTGAATAATCAACACCACGGCGAGCAGATCCGGTACCATCCCAATGGACAAGTCGAGTTCAAAGGATGGATAGTCGACGGTTACGAACAGGGCCCTTTTTACTATTATAATGACAGAGGCATTCTGGTAACTATAGAGAACTATCTGGATGGATATCAAGAAGGCTGGCAGGTGTTTTTTAACGACGATGGTAGTTTTCGCAGCCAAGAGCTTTGGAAAGAAGGAGTCTGTGTTGAAGGTTGTGAGTGATTAAACACCCGTTCTCAGGGGTGCTCAATTCGGTGCGTCAGCTTTTGTTATTCTGGGAGGTTACCACTGGCTTGAGCCCGACAAATGACTTCCCGCTTACATGGTGTTAGATCACGGATTGATAATAACCACCTCTCCGTCGTGGAGAATGACCATCTTATGATTGTACTTCCGTTTATGCTCAACCATTCGCTCATAGGCCAAATGCAGTCCTTCCATCAAGCGGTTGAGAAACTCATCGTCTGAATCCTTTGGCATACTCAATCGGGGATGGAGAACTTTTGAGATGGTCAAGTTCGGCGATTTGCACGAGCCCTTCCAATTTCGGCTCGAAAAAAAGTCAATCCAGAAAACTGTCGATTTTTTTGTAGCAAAACAGTTGTAGCAACTTCCAACTTGCTACATCGAAATTGCTACAAAATTCACACATCGAAAACTTCCGAGGAATTGGACGGGCTGTTGGACTCTTGCAGCGCGAGCTCGCGGATTTTTGTGGGCTCAGCTGCTCGCTTCTTTGGCGGCTGCGAAAAATTGGACAAATTGATGAGCTTGCATATTCCCGTCCAAACTGACCCTAAGTTCCGGATAAGAGAGCTTCTCGGTTAATTGTCATTTCAAATGAGTTGACATGCGCGTTGAAAATGGGTAGTAGCGGCTTATTGGCTTATGATCTTTTGATCAAACAACCGCAGACAGGCCAACCAGCATATCCATAGCCCAAGGCCCAAGTGTGCATTTGCACTACCTTCGTTTAACTCCACATGGACCGGTTTAGCACTCAATATCAACCGACTAACCCTTTCCTGGCCCAGAGCGATGTGTATCGCTATGGGTTTCAAGGGCAGGAAGAAGATGCGGAGTTATGGTCCGGTTCCGTCTCTTATAAGTACCGAGTCGAAGATGCGAGGTTGGGGAGGTTTTTTAGTGTGGATCCGTTGTCAGCAATCTTGGCCTGGAATAGTCCATATGCCTTTAGTGAAAACTCAGTAGTTAGTTTTATTGAACTCGAGGGATTGGAAACTGCCAAGCCACCTTTGCATGTCGAAAGGGCTGCGCTATACATTACAAAAATTGAAGTTTTTATTTCTGGGGTATTGCAGCCGGATGGGACTGCCACTTCCTATGGCCCTTCAGGTCGAAATGTATATAAAGGTGATATTGCATCAGGAAAGGTGTCCACGGTCAATATATCGATTCAAAATGATCCAAGGGCTCCCTATGCTGAAACGATAACTCGGTCATTCAGCTATATCTCAGTTACAAAGGAAACGAGCCCAGCAGTTTCGGTTTCCCATATGCCTGCCGGCACATTTACAGAAGCATATTTTTCGTCTGCACTAACAGAGCTTTTAGAAGACGATAAAAAGGAGGCGGATATCGTAAGTCAAGAAGGGAGTGTAGTGACCAAGGTCACGTTCGATTTTAAATCTCCTGGTCAGATTTCTGAAAAAGAGAGAGAGGTAATCAACAGCCTGTACGGTGATACGAAAAAGAAAATTAAGGACCACTTTGGTGATCAGGCAAAAGTAAAAATAAACTTTATCGAGAATGCAGGGATTCCTCACGCTAGATTAGATAGTACAACTGACCGGGAGATTCATACAGTTGACGAGACAGACCCCCATGCATCAGAATATGAAACATCACTTCCCTATGAACCGTAATTCTAGTCTAATATTTCTTCTATCCTTTATTGGACTTATGAGCTATGGCTCTGTGGCCTGTCAGCAAGTAAAGTCGATGGGTAGGCTTTACAGTATTGCGGGAAGTTTGGACAGTTCAGCAGTTTATTCAATGCTATCAATAAGGAACATTGTTGACAAGGCGCAAGAGGGAAGGCACTATCTGGTATTTGAGGGGACTAAGACCATTGCGTGCATATATGAGCTAAAGGAAAGTTCATTAACTGGCCCCTTCATGATGTTTCATCCTGAAGGGGGGATTTGGATGTTTACGGAATTCTCTAACTTTCAAAAGGATTGTACCCAATACTACTTTGATGAAGAGGGAAGATGTACACACGTGATTTATATAGTAAACGGGATTAGAGAGCATGAGTATTCCGTTGACCATTCAACTGGCAGAACTGAACATCGAAACCACACTCCGAAAAAGGGGACTGTTATAAGAAGGATTAGAAAGCTTTCAAAGCATGATAGAATTGTGATTGATAGAATCCAATTAATTACAAGAGATATTTTAATGGAATGGTGATGTTTTAATCACTATTTGATTTGCGGGAAGGTTTCGCGGTGCGTACTATTGATTGGGATGTTTTTTCTTGAATTCCAAAGGAGTTGAATCGTTCAACGAACGATGCGGACGGAAGGTATTGAATTCCTCTCGAAATTCATCCAATTTGTTCTGCGCGTATTCAAGTAATGGGAACCAGTTTACGTTCAAGCATTCGTCTCTTAAACTGCCATTGAAAGATTCAATGAAGGGATTATCAGTTGGTTTACCTTGTCTTGAGAAGTCAAGATTCACTTTGTTAGTATGCCCCTCGCTTAAACACGTCATTTTCCGTGAGATGAATTTTAGCTATTGCGACTGGGCCGGGCTTTGGACCAGCGGCAAGGGAGCACATTGCTGAGTTCGGAGGACTTGGTGGCGTTCATTCTGATGAGCACATCTGCGAGCCATTCCTCGGAATCAATGCCATGTGCCCTGCAACTCACAAAGAATGAGTAGAGCGTCGCATTACGCTGTGCGGATTGATATGAGCTCATTAACAGATAGACATCGGACTTCGTTGCCTTCTTGGCTTTTGATTCTTTTGATCAAACAACCGCAGGCAGGCCCACCAGCATATCCATAGCCCAAGG
>CANGVZ010000269.1 GCA_947457285.1 Flavobacteriales bacterium
AAAATGTTGAAGAGAACATTCTTTGATTTTTAAAACCTAAATGATTTTCAAAAAATAATTTAGTTGAACTGAGATTTTTAGTTCTCAGTAAAACAGATACTATTCTCGAGTCCATTATTGTTTCTTTTTGTAAAAACGACTTTATCAGTTAATTTATGAGCATAACCTAGTGATACCATATAGCCAAAGTTTGATGTTGATTTTTCAAAATTTGGATTTGAGGGGCTGCTAATCTTGCTTTGCGAGAGCAAAAAACCAACACCTGTGCGAACAAATATTTCGGCTTTACCACCAATTGGAAGGTAAAATTTCGGACTAATCATCACATTGGAGTGCCTAGCTGTAACATCCGCTTTTTCATTGTTGATAACCAGTTTACCTGTGGCTTTCAAAGATGTTAACATTGTTGCTGCGTGTGTTTCAATACCTAAATTTTTACTAAATCGATAACCAATACCCAGATTAGCTTTTGGAGTCCATTGGGAGGCAGACTCTTTAATCATGAATTTCAAACCATCCTCAGACCTAGCAAGCCCTGCAGAGGCATGAATGTATAACGTTTTGTTGGGTAATGTTTGTGAGTTTACTTTAAAGTAAATACAGAGTAGAACCAAAACTAACGAAACAATTACTTTTCGTTTCATGTATATTCATTTAAAAATTACAACCGAAACGTAATGTACCCAACATAAATGGTGATTCGCCAACTTGTTTCGTTAAAGTTTTGTCTTCGTATATAGGCCATGGATTTGATTTATAGATTACTCCTGCAACACCAAATTGTGGAATTATATAAAGTTTCTTTTTTGCAAACTCAAATTTGTATCCGATGTATCCGCTAACCAACCAATCAAAACTATTATAAGTCTTTCCTGTAGTTACATGATTTTGCAAAACACCGAGGCCGGTTGTCTGAGAAAATTCCAAATGAAGCCCTTTCCATAAATATTGTCTGTATCCACTCGCAAGGCTGTAATCGGCAAAGCGACCTTCTGTTTCACGATCTCTGGGGAAATCAATGTTCAATCCAACATAAGCATCACCACTTAATTGACCATTCTGCCAAAGTTTTACTAAAAAGTGTGTACGTGTGGTTTGTACCAAAAATGGCCAAAGGATATCTGTTTCCAAGCTGTATTTGCTCTCTTTTTGCTCTGATTGAGCTGTGACGCAGTTCGTAAGCAAACTAACAAGTCCGAAAATGAGAAGCCTTTTCATTGTCCTAATTATTTTACATTAAATATGAGGACAAAACTAGAGTGTCAAAACAGCAAAAGTCGTTGACAAAAGTCAATAAATTGATTCGGAGCCAAAGTTATTTACGTGTTCTGATACAACTTAATATAGTGATCGGGATCGGCATCTCTCAAGGACAATCCAAATTCACCGTATCAAGATAAGTAAGTGACAAATCAAGTGGAGAAACTCTGATTGGAAGACACGTTATTATCTCTGGAAGAAGAATTAAACCCAAACGACTTTCTTAGAATAATTAACTTTTACTGTGTAGCACCTCCTATAAAGGAATATAATCCAAAGCATAAACTCGCATAATCTATTCTTGGATATTTAGGCGGTTCGTAAATACCTTCGCCCCACGATGACGTTGCACAACGACATATCCTATCTCAAGGGCGTGGGGCCGCAACGCGCGGAGGCGTTGCAGAAGGAACTGGGTATTTATACCTGGGGTCAACTTCTTTTGCATTTCCCTTTCCGCTATATCGATAAGTCTCAAATCATGAAGATTAGAGATGTACAGAGCGATGCCGTGGCGGTGCAGATTCAAGGGCAATTCATTTCTGTGAGGGAAATCGGCGATGGCCGCGTAAAGCGGCTCGCTGCCATTTTCGGTGATGATACAGGTCATATTGAATTGGTGTGGTTTAAGGGCGTTAAATGGGCCAAGGCTGCTATTCAACTAAACGTTCCCTACATCATCTATGGCAAGCCTACCGAATTCAAAGGCAAATACAGCATACCTCACCCGGAACTCGAATTGCTCGATCAAAGTCGCATCGCATCGGGTAATGAATTAAAGCCTGTGTATAGCACCACCGAAAAACTCGGGGTGAAAGGCTTGAATAGCAACGGCATTTCAAAACTCACGCGTCAGCTCATTGAAGAAGTCAATGGAAAAATTCCGGAGAATCTTTCTGAAGAAATCATTCAACGATTCAAATTACTCTCACGCAATGACGCCCTCTGTCAGGTGCACGTGCCTAGCAATCTTGCCATGCTCGACCAAGCTAGAAGAAGGTTGAAATTCGAAGAGTTATTTTTTATTCAAATGCAATTGGTAAAACAAAAGCTTTTGAATACGCGCATGGAACGAGGTGTTGTGTTTGAAAAAGTAGGACATTACTTCAATGAATTTTACCAAAAACACCTTCCCTTTGAATTGACAGGCGCGCAAAAACGTGTGATCAAAGAAATACGCGCCGATGTAGCCCGCGGACACCACATGAATCGCCTCATTCAAGGAGATGTTGGAAGTGGTAAAACGATTGTCGCCGTTATTAGTGCTTTGCTGGCGATTGATAATGGCTATCAAGCTTGTCTAATGGCGCCCACGGAAATCTTAGCACATCAACACTATAATGGTATCAGTGAATTGCTGGCGCCGCTGGGATTAGAAGTAGTGTTGCTCACAGGATCAACACCAAAAGGAGAGCGAAAAAAAATTCACGAGAAATTATTGAATGGAGAAATATCGCTTCTCATTGGAACGCATGCATTGATAGAGCCGGTTGTTCAATTTAAAAATCTGGGACTAGTGATCATCGACGAGCAACATCGCTTTGGTGTAGCCCAAAGGGCAGCGCTTTGGAAAAAAGCAACATTACCACCACACATACTCGTAATGACCGCCACGCCCATTCCGCGTACCTTGGCGATGACCTTGTATGGTGATCTTGATAATTCTATCATCGATGAATTACCACCCGGAAGAAAGCCTATTCAAACACAACATAAAACAGATGCCAAGCGATTGGAAGTGTTCGGTTTTATGGAAGAAGAAATAAAAAAAGGCAGACAGATATATGTCGTATATCCATTGATTGAAGAAAGTGAAGCGATGGATTACAAAGACCTTCAAGACGGGTATGAATCATTGGTGAGGAGGTTTCCCCTTCCCCATTACCGCATCAGCGTAGTGCATGGACAGATGAAGCAAGAAGCGCGTGATTATGAAATGGATTTATTTGTAAAAGGAAAGACGCAAATCATGGTCGCTACCACCGTTATTGAAGTTGGAGTAAACGTGCCGAATGCCTCGGTGATGATCATTGAAAGTGCCGAGCGATTTGGACTGTCTCAATTGCACCAGTTGCGCGGACGTGTTGGACGTGGCGCTGAACAGAGTTATTGCATCCTAATGACAGGACACAAACTAAGCAGCGATGCACGCACACGACTATCAACGATGGTGGAGACGACCGATGGATTTAAAATAGCAGAAGTGGATTTACAATTGCGCGGCCCCGGCGATTTAGCGGGCACGCAGCAAAGTGGTGTATTGAATCTCAGAATAGCGGATTTGGCAAAAGATCAAAAAATCCTAGCCGCCGCAAGGGAATTGGCATTAGAAATAGTTGATGAAGATCCACATCTCACCCTCGAAAAAAACCGCCCCATAGCAGAGCACTTGATATTGATGAGCGAACACAAGAGCAATTGGAGTCGAATAAGCTAGTGAAAGAACAAGGAGAAGAAGAACAAAGAACAAGGAGAGGAAGAACGGGAACGAGAACGGGAAATTCAGAATTAATTTCAATAGCCTGCCCATTCATGGGCAGGCCGTGGGGATGAGAACGACAAATTATAAATTCAGAATTGCGAATTAGTTTTTGCGAATTAGTTCTTGCGAATTTTGAATTCAGAATTTTTATCTTTACACTATGAAAGCAGAAACTACATCCTTTAAAATAAAAAACGTTTGGCTCAGAGGGTTTTTCTGGGCAATGTTCATGTTCTTAATAAACGTTATACTTGTCCCACTTATTGAAGGTGAAGAACTAGACATGCATCGTTGGCATATTCGAGCAGCAATATGGCTTGTAGCTGGAATCGCAATGGCACACACAACGGAGTATTTTGAGAAGAGGAAGAAGAAGGGGTAGAACGGGTATTTGGAGTCCCGATAGCTATCGGGAGGAAT
>CANGVZ010000270.1 GCA_947457285.1 Flavobacteriales bacterium
AATAAAGCTGATTTTTTCTGGGTGAATTTCGCTCTACTAATGGGAGCTACTTTACTCATGTTCTTACTCATCAAAAAACTCAATGTCGTGATGCGCGAAAAAGGCGTTTCATAAAATTATATTTATATGTCGCAATCTCTCGATGCCGAATTATTAGGTAAAGACTCTATTCCTGTCAATTCAGAATTAGAAAAGATTCAAAACTTTTCTGGAAAATATCCAAAACAACTTTGGTATTTATTCTTTTCTGAAATGTGGGAGCGTTTCAGCTTCTATGGAATGAGAGGCATGCTCACCTTCTTTATGGTGAACGAGCTTTTCATGGATAATAAAGCTGCGAATCTCCAATATGGCGCCACACAAGCATGGGTTTACGCATTCACATTTATAGGTGGATTATTCGCAGATAAAATTCTTGGATTCAGAAAGTCCCTATTCTGGGGAGGATTACTGATGATAACAGGTAGCGTTATTCTTGCGATCAACCCTAAAGATTATTTCTTTCTCGGTATTTCCTTTAACATCATTGGAACGGGTTTCTTTAAACCCAATATTTCAAGTATGGTAGGTCAACTTTATAAAACGGGCGATCCCAGAAGAGACGATGGGTTCTCTTTGTTCTATGCCGGTATCAACATAGGCGCACTTTTAGGCGGATATTGCTGCATTGCGATAGGTAAAGGAGAATTACTAGGGGGTATCATCGGCGAAGGTCTTCAGTGGAATGTTGCTTTTGGTTTAGCTGCCGTAGTAATGACCATAAGTCTCATAACGTTTGTTTATACCCAAAAGTCTATGGGGCCTATAGGAATCTCCCCTTTCGAAGCAAAGGGCATTACTGATAAAAAGTGGCTAGATTATATCGTCTATGCTGGTGGACTCATTTGCATCCCTATCATTATGGTGATGGTGGCCAACACAGAGTATACAGACTACTTCATGTACTTCATTGGGCCTTTCAGCCTTCTGTATCTCGGGTATGAAATGACGAAAAATACAGCGGCAGAGAACAAGAAGCTTTTCGCAGCTCTATTTTTCATTTTCTTCTCGATTGTTTTTTGGGCCATATTCGAGCAGGCAGGTGGCTCATTGAGCTTGTTTGCGGCCGATCACCTCAATAATAAACTTCTTGGAGTGATAGAACTCGATCCTAATGGGGTTAACAATGCAGCTAATTCGCTCTTTGTAATTGCTTTTGCTGCAATCGTTGGAACAATTTGGGTGAAAATGGCAAAGCGTAAAATGGAGCCTAATACTGTTGTCAAATTTGGCGTAGGCTTCATCTTCTTAGGTTTAGGATTTTTGATTTTCTTCTCTGGAAGATTCTTTGCCGATGCTAATGGCGTTTCATCACTCGACGTATTTACAACGGCTTATTTTGCTGTCACCCTCGGTGAGCTCTGCCTCTCGCCTATCGGACTTTCAGCCATGACGAAATTGGCGCCAGAAAGATTGCAAGGATTTATGATGGGCATGTGGTTTCTCGCCAGCGCCTACGGCCAATATGTGGCCGGTCTCTTTGGTGCGAGTATTTCTCCGGATGACAGCGCAACGCCAGTTGAAAAGCTTAACATCTACACAGAAGGCTATTATGATTTTGCCTGGTACGCCATAATCGCAGGTGTCGTTCTTATAGCAATTTCGCCTTTGGTCAGAAAATTGATGTTGGAAGTCAAATAATTTCTAATTTTAGAACATGAATATAAAGAAAATCGCAACCCTCGGAGTTCTTGCACTGACGATTGCTTCATTTATGATGATTTCAGCAACCACTGAAAAGCCCGCTCCAGCAGAGGAAATCAAATGGTATACTGTCGAAGAAGCGATGGCCGCCGCGGAAAAGTCGCCGAGAAAAATCATGATTGACGTATACACCAAGTGGTGTGGCCCATGCAAAATGATGTCTCAAAACACCTTTACTGACCCAAAATTCATCGAATACATGAACGCTAACTACTATTGCGTCAAATTCGATGCTGAATCACCTGAGCCTGTTTCATTTAAAGGACAGGCATTTTCTAATCCTGATTATGATCCAAACAAACAAGGTCGAAACGGTGTGCACCAATTTGCCCGCTATCTCCAAGTTTCAGCCTATCCTACTTTGGTTATTCTCGATGCCGATGGCACCTATATCAGCCCAATCGTCGGATACAAAACAGCAAAGGACCTTGAAATTTTCATGAAACTCTTTGCTACTAACAAGCACAAAGAAATCCTTACTCAAGAGCAATGGACAGAGTATCAAAAGAACTTTGTCGGTACTTGGTAAGTTTATATAGAACTTTTGAAAGCCTTTCCTTTTTGAGGAAGGGCTTTTTTATTTAAAATCATGATTGAAATAGACCAACTCCTCACCTTCCCCATAACGCTAAGAGATTCCATTCAAAAGCTAGATAACACACTTCTTTTGGATCGTCCGCAACAAAAATGGAGCATTCAGACGCATGCCGGGCACTTGCTTACAATGGAGTCGCTCTGGATTGGAAGATTGGACGACTTCTTTCTTGAACGTCCGACCTTAAGACCCTGGAATGGAAACAATGCAGATACCGAAGCCGCTCAATTTGACCTGCAAAACATCAGTCAAATACTTGACGACTTCGAGTCGATTCGCACAGCGCATCTCACTATGATTAAGAAGAATTTAGAACTTCTTACTCCAAGGAGTTGCCTCCACGAACGGTCGGGAAGACAACTTAGTTTTCAAGAACATTTGCAATGGATCGTAAATCATGATCAAGAACACTTAAAGATTATTAATGAAAGAATCAATCAATGGAAACAGCAAGTGTAGCGGAGATTAAGAAAGAATTAAAAAGCCTTTCAAAAGAAGAATTGCTGGAGCATTGTTTGCGCGTCGCTAAGTATAAAAAAGAGAACAAAGAACTCCTCTCCTATCTTCTTTTTGAAGCGCATGATGAACAGCAATACATCGAGGACGTTAAAGAAGAAGTTTCGCTTGATTTTGCTCGAATACTTGATCTAAATACCTACTACATCAAAAAATCTGTTCGAAAAATTCTTAGAAACATAAACAAGAAGGCCAAGTATAGCGGCATCAAAACAACAGAAGTTGAGCTGCTTATCTTCTTTTGTGAAAAGATGAAAGAACGAGGATTCAACTCGATGAAACACATGGTGCTTCTCAATATTTATGATCGTCAACTCGAGAAAATTCGTAAACTGATATCTGGTTTGCATGAGGATCTTCAATATGACTATCATTCAATGCTCGACTCATTGTAGATTTGCATTATGTATCCTACCATTTATCACGCACTACTCGACCTGTTTGGAATTGACTGGCCTTGGACGAAATTACTGAACAGTTTTGGTTTCTTCGTTGCCTTAGCTTTTGTCGCTGCGAGTTATACTCTGAGCCGAGAACTCAAAAGAAAAGAAGAGGAGGGCTTGTTAAAACCTGAAAAGCGTAAACTCATAACAGGCAAAGGTCCGGATTGGGTGGATATTCTCACCAACGCATTTTTGGGATTCATCATGGGTTGGAAATTCATTTATCTTTTCTTAAACAGTGCACGCTTGTTCCAACCAGGCGAAACACCCCAGCAACATATCTTTTCTTCTGAGGGATATTGGGCATTGGGGTTATTGATGGCATTGGCCTTTGGAGGCTGGAAATTTTGGTATTACAAAAAAAGACAGCTGCCTCAACCAAAGGAGGAAATCGTGGATTTTCATATGTTTGAATATACAGGCACAATCACTTTCATCGCAGCCATTTTTGGAATTGCAGGTGCCAAACTCTTTCACCTCTTTGAAAATCCGGATGAGTTCATTGCCTTTTTTAAGGAGCCAAATCTTCAAAGTTTTTTAAGCGGTCTTACTGTCTATGGTGGATTGATCCTTGGTGCCGCAGGTGTTTTGTTTTTTGCCTATAAAAAAGGCATACCATTCTTGCACCTTACCGACTCTGCAACACCAGGGATGATTTTGGGTTATGGTATAGGTCGCATAGGCTGCCAAGTGAGTGGAGATGGCGATTGGGGTATTGCCAACACTGCACCAAAACCCGGATGGCTTTCGTGGCTTCCCGACTGGTTTTGGTCTTATGACTATCCGAATAATGTAAACGGTGTTTTGGGACCGAATGCTGACACCTTCGGTATGCGCATCACGGATCCAAATGTGCCTTGCTG
>CANGVZ010000271.1 GCA_947457285.1 Flavobacteriales bacterium
AGTGCTACGGCGTATGCTTTTTTGGAGGTTTCTTTAGAGAGTTGTTCTTGCGTCATTCTTCCTCCTCAAAAAAACCGGGTTCGACATCGATGAATTGTGGAGGAGTATGAAGCTCCTTTAGCCCTAGCGACTCGATATCTTTTGCAACATGGCTTTGTTGCTTTTTCATTTCGAGTGTAGAAAGGGTAGTGTTGTATTCGCTTTGAAGTTCTTTAAGACGTGCTTGTTCTTTACCGATTTGGCGGTGTGTATTATCGAAGTAATACATCAGTGCGATGTGCAATACGAAGAGAACTGTGAGAAAACCGATGAATGGCAAGTGATTGATGAGACCTTCGCGTGTGAGGAATTCTCCGCTGAGTACGGTACGCACCGAGCGGGCCACCTTTCCCGATTTACGGGGAGGTGTAGCGGGCGACTCTTGCGGAGTCACAATAGGCTCTTGGGGTGTTTCAGATACTCTGAACGTATTCATACGGTTAGGTCTCACTGAAGCGATGTAGCACCTCAGGTTTTCATTTATTTATTTAGTCTTCTCAGAGCTTGGTTGCCACTCTGAGTTTTGCGCTTCTGGCGCGGGTATTCTTCTCTATCTCTTCTTCCGAAGGGATGATTGGTTTTGATTGCAATGGGGCCAAGGGGCGGAGGAGGTTTCCGAAAAAATCTTTTTGCGGTTCACCTTCGAAGTTTCCGGTCTTCATGAAGTCCTTTACCAATCGGTCTTCGAGCGAGTGGTAAGAGATCACTGAAAGTCTTCCATCTTGTTTCAAGATGTCGTTCGCCTGTTGGAGGAAATCTTTTAGAACTTCCAGTTCTTCGTTGACCTCGATGCGCAGGGCTTGGAAAACCTGTGCGTGGAATTTGTGCTCTTTCCCTTTTTGACAAAAGGGCTCGATAGCATTCATCAATTCGCCGCTGGTGTAGAGTGGCCTGCGGGCGATGATGGTGCGTGCTACTTTGAAAGCATTTTCTACTTCACCATAATGGCGCAGCACATTGGTCAATTGTTTTTCATCGTATTCGTTGATGATGTCTGCCGCTGTCTTTTTGCGTTGTTGATCCATACGCATATCGAGGGCTGCATCGAATCGGATTGAAAAACCTCTTTGTTCGGAGTCAAACTGGTGGCTGCTTACGCCGAGGTCGGCGAGGATTCCATCTACCTGTTTGAAACCGGAGAGCCTCACCCAGTTCTTCATGAATTTGAAGTTTTGATCTACGAATTTGAATCGTGGATCTTGGATGATATTGGCTTGTGCATCGGGGTCTTGATCGAAGGCGATCAGTGTTCCGTTTGGTCCCAGTCTTTTCAATATTTCGCGGGAATGACCTCCACCACCGAAAGTCACGTCCACGTAAACCCCGTCGGGTTTAATGTTCAATCCGTTTACCGATTCTTGCAACAGCACTGGTTGGTGGTAAGTGGTCACTTGGTATCGGATTAGTTATTATTCATCGCACCGAGATCGCGCTGCACTTGGTCGGCAATAGCTGCGAAGTCGAGTTGATTTTCGTCAATGAGTTTGGCGTGGTTCTCAGCGCTCCATATCTCCATCTTTTCGAGTGCGCCGATGATCACGAGTTCGTTATTCTTCTTGAGGTCGATGTCTGCATAGCTCAAAAGCGATGAAGGCAATGACAGACGACCGGCATTATCCAATTCGAGTGTGGTGGCTCCATTGAGGAATCGACGCATGAATTCGAGGTGGACTTTGTTGTATCGGTTGAGTCGACCGAAGTCTTGTTGTATGCGATCCCATTCTGGTTTTGGGTAGAGCACGAGACATCTTGAATAGATATCGCGGTTGATCACCAAACCGTGGTGCAATACTTCCTCGAGCTGCTTACGCAACTTGGACGGAAAGAGCAATCTGCCCTTATTATCCACTTTACATATGTGTTCGCCGAGAAGGTTTAGCATGCCTAGGTATTTCGCTACTTGGGCACGAAAATAAGCCATTTTTCCCACAATTACCCACCAAGACTCAATTTTCGTCGTTTTGTTGATAAAATGGGATTTTAAAAAGGAGGTAGAAAATGAGGATTTCGGACGTAAATTATTGAAAAATAGTTAGAAATGATGCGGGTTTGAGGTGGTGGGAAAAAATGGGAAGAAAGGGACAAAGCGACTGGCGACAAAGCGACGAAGCGACTAGGGACGAACGACTAAGGACGAAGCGACTAAGGACGGGGGACAAGAGATTTTGGTGCAGCCTTAGTTAGGCGATGATCATGGCAATTCAGTGAATAGAATATGCAGGAATAACATATGTCGCAAACGAATAAGCAATATTGGATTTACTATTTTGATTTGCCCAATGAAATCTATATCAGAACAAAAGGCAAGAGAAATTGCAGTAGAATGCATCAAGTTTGCTGATCAGCTTAATGAGCACAAACAGTATGTTCTCGCAAGACAATTAGCTCGTTCCGCGACCTCGATAGGGGCGAACTTGATAGAAGCAAGGTATGCCGAGTCAAAAAAAGACTTTATACATAAAATGAAGATTGCAGAAAAGGAAGCTTCCGAAACATTTTATTGGCTTGAGATTATTCAGGATGCATTGGCGCTATCTCCTCCTAATAATGTTCAGCAGAAACTTGTGGAATGCCGGCGTATCATAGCATCAATAATTCTTAAAGCTAAAGCCAACCTCAATGAGAGTTGATTAAATGCAATCTATGGCTCTACGCGTGGTCCCTCCGTCGCCCGTCGCTTCGTCGCTCGTCCCCATAGGGGCGCGCGCTTGTCGCTTCGTCGCTTCGTCGCCCGTCGCTTCGTCGCTTCGTCGCTATGTAACTTTTTCTCTATCTTCGCCCTCGGACAAGAACCAACACTATGGATTATCAATTAAAAGAAGAAGGCCAGTTTAGGTATATTGAAGAGGGTCAGGGGAAGCCGCTTATACTGTTGCATGGCCTATTTGGTGCGTTGAGCAACTTTCGTGATGTGGTAGAACATTTTTCTAAAACACATACGGTAGTGATTCCTATGTTGCCCCTCTATACCATGCCTGTCTTGACTACGGGGGTGAAAAGTCTGGCGCACTTCCTAAGAGATTTTATAAAACACAAACAATACGACAAGGTGAGCTTGCTCGGCAACTCGCTCGGCGGACATGTGGCATTGGTATATTCTCGCGAATATCCCGAGAAGGTCGAGAGGCTCATTCTCACTGCGAGTAGCGGTCTTTATGAAAATGCCTTTGGCAGTTCATTCCCTCGCAGAGAAGACAAAGAATTTATTCGCCAAAAAGTAGCAGTGACATTTTATGATCCTAAACACGCTACAGATGAATTGGTAGATGAATGTTTTGAGGTTGTAAACGATCGCAATCGTGTCTTGCGTATCCTCGCACTTGCCAAAAGTGCTATTCGTCACAACATGGCGAAAGACCTACCCAATATGAAGATGCCCGTTTGTTTGATTTGGGGAAAGAACGATACCATCACGCCACCAGAGGTTGCCGAAGAGTTTCATCAGTTACTTCCCAATTCAACGCTTTTCTGGATCGACCAATGCGGCCACGCCCCAATGATGGAACACCCGGAGACGTTTAATAAAATTCTTTCGGATTGGATTGAGGGGAGTAGGCTAGTAAGATAGTAGGCTAGTATGGTAATCCGTTTAGTGGATAGAATTATATTTCTCCACGGTCTGCACCACCCTTCGACTCCAAAAATTATCATCGCTTACGCTCGATAATTTTTTCCGCTCAGGGACCGGAGATCCGAGGGTCAATAAAAGGGCAAAAAAGAGGAGGTATTGGAAAACTACGTTTTCCAATACCTCCTCTTTTTTGCCCAACCTCACAATTTTTGCCATGATATGCACCGGTCCCTGAGCGAAGAGAATCAACAAGCGATAGCGCAGTTGATGAACGGAGTCGAAGGGTGGTGCGGGCCGAGGAGAAACTTAATCCATTTCTCTCGTCCCCGTCCTCCCAGCTCGCTTCATTCTCATTCTGATTGTGATTCTCATTCTAAAAAAAGAACAAGGAAAAAAAGAACAAGGAACAAGGGGAACAAGGAGGAACAAGGGGGATTTTTGGGAACAGGGGAACAAAGGGAACAAGGAACAAGGAAACTCCAATCTCCAAGCTCCAAATTCCAAACTCCATATTCCAAACTCCA
>CANGVZ010000272.1 GCA_947457285.1 Flavobacteriales bacterium
AATATCTTGAATCCTTTGCTCGGCTTGGGCGTCATGATGATTTTATTGAGCTCAGTCATGATCCGCTCCACACTTACAATTTTCAATCGCTCCGCATTACGCGCAAGCGCAGCGTAGCTTTCAGGGTGAATATTAAAGTTGAGTTGCGTTGCAAACCTAACCGCACGCATCATTCTCAATGGGTCATCACTAAAGGTGATATCCGGATCAAGAGGGGTGCGAATAATCTTATTTTCTATATCAACAATTCCATTAAATGGATCAATCAAATCACCAAAAGAATCCCCTTGAAGACTTATGGCCATCTCATTGATGGTAAAATCACGTCGATTTTGATCATCAGTGAGTGAGCCCGGGATAACGTCAGGTTTTCTTGAGTCTTGGTTGTAAGACTCTTTGCGCGCACCTACAAATTCCAAATCGAAATCGGCAAATCGAAATTGAGCAGTACCAAAATTTTTGAAGACGTTTACCTTTTTCACGCCAAGATGTTTGGCAACTTGTTGTGCTAGCAAAATCCCATCTCCGTTTGTTACGAAGTCATAATCTTTATTGGGGCGCTTCAAAAGAATGTCACGCACCATACCCCCAATGGCATAGACCTCCACGTTGATTTCCGCGGCTGCTTTTCCAATGGTTTTAAATAATTGGGAGCGTATGTGTGACTTGAGATTCAAAATTCAAAATGAGCGGCAAAGGTAACTTTAGAGTGGCTATAAAGAAAACCTTTTTTCTAGTGCTGAATACTAATCTTGAAGACAGACCCATCGAGTTGGAGCAAATAAACTCCTGCTGTGAGATTGCTTACATCAAGACTTTGCTCATTCGCTTTCGTCAGCAAGGTCTGACCTTGCATATTCAATAGCTGGACAAACTGAACGTTTTTTGAAAAAATCAAAAATGAGTTTGCAGGATTTGGAAACACAGATATTTCAGTTCTTGTTGGTTCTTGTACGCTTATAATCCCGTTAGCAGCAAGTGGAGTAGGGGCAGCGAATTCGATAAAATTATCACTCGATTCTGTAATTCTTCCAAAGCTAAAATCTGCAGGCATGGCAGGAAAGGCGACTCCGTCCACAATGCGGGGGGCATCTTGCTCAAAGCGCACCAACCAAATGGTTTCACCATTATCTGAAAGCCTAAAATTGGTGTGGTCATTGCCCTGTTCTGGTTGATCATCCGCCCAAAGCAGTCTGAATGTATTTACAGGAGCAATGATCGATGGCAAGGGCCATTTATCCCAATTTCCAAATTCATCCGTAAGAAACATATTGGACATATTCACATTGGTTGGGCCTGGATTATACAATTCCACCCAATCATCATATTCTCCATCCGAATCAGCAATGGTGGAAGTATTGGCACTCATTACTTCATTGATTTGTAAAGGCACATTAGACTCCGAAAGCCAAATTACATTTTCACCCCAGCATGGATAAAGCACAGCACCAGCTGCTATTTGATAGTTGATCTTGCTGCCGCTGTCCACATTTATAAAACCTTGATAAATATTGTCATTGGCAATATCATCTGGAAAAATACCATCATCATTCAATGCCGCTTGCAAAGTGCTGCCGTCATCGACTTTGTACTGTAGCATTGGAGTAGCATTTCCTTCATAATAACAGCGCACAATGGGGATATTGGGCTGGGGGCCATTGTCTGTAATGGCGAAAACCGCTGTATTTGCATTGAATTGCTCCAACTGGTCTAGAGCCGAAGAGGCACGTTGATTAAAATAATCACTTAATGAATATGAAACATGGCCACCCCAAGCTGAAAAAGGTGCGTCACTAAAGTTCTCACTCGTAAATCCATAATCCAATGGATAATAAGGGTCATTAGATATTTCACCACTTAAAAGCGCATGGTATTGCGTCACTTTCTCATTTAGCCAAGTATCATTAAAAAACTTATTAATGCAGTCGTTTACAGCTTTGGAGAACTGTCCTCTCCAAAAAGGATTTTCCATCACGACATCATAAAGCAATCGGTCTTCTCCGGAAGGCGGAAAATTATAAATGTTGCGCTCAGTCCAGTTTTGTCCGACCCAATCAATGCCCAGAGTATTGTCCATATCATATGGTATCCAGCAAATTTGATTGGTGATTTCATTATGATATAGATAGAAATTGTTTTTGTTGTAAACATAGGCATCCCAATGTCCCTGAAGAATTTCAAGGGCTAAATATTTGACATAGGTGTGCAGATCGAATTCTTCCTGAATGTCACATTCGACGCCTGTTTCGTTGGCATTGTGAAGAGAAGTTATAAATTGCGCTAAATCGGAATAGTTGTCTTGCCAGAGGTTGGTTTTAAGCTCATAAGGTCTTCTGCCAAAAACCTCCAATTGGTAGTTCGAAGCAGTGGTGCCCAAATAATTCAAATCAGCTGGATAAAGGCATTTGTATAAATTACCATCTCCTTGCTCGTCAAAATACTTGGTGGCAAACTCTTCATCTATGTGTTCGGTATTGAGGTAAATTCCTCTATATTCATCATTGATATAGAGTTTGACGTAGGCGATTCGAGCCGCGGGAAGTCCCATTTCACGATACATATCACTGCATAGTTTTGCCCTCAGGAGACTTACATCGTTGTGGTTCCCGTTCAGATTGACCTTTTCCAAGCCTCTCCATTTGCGCGGTTCAAAACTATTGATCGATACCTTGAAAGATTTTTTAGCTGCCAATCTACTCGTATTCCCTCTCAAGCGAAATCCAATATTATGTAGTGTGTCGGAAACGACTGAATTTTGAAAAATGAAAGTTGCGGGGTATTCATGGTCGGAAAACAAGTTTTCTTCCAATAACATGTGTGCCAAGCTATCTGGATCAATTTCAACCTTGACAACAGAAATTTCATCTTGAATGAAAACTTCACCATATTCTGGTGTAAAATATTGAGCTATAATATATTGTGGTGAAAGTAAAAGTGATAATATACAAAAAATGTAGTAGACCTTCTTCAAATTAACCTCCTGCTAACAATGGAAGCGTAAATGTATGAAAAAGGGCTACGAAACCGAAAATTAAGTGTGCGCTAAGCAACTAATAATGAATTTTTATCATCATGATAAAGTAAATGATGAAGAAAAGGATTTCTTTATTTTCTTTGTTGTTTGCAATAAAAAGAACCAAACCAAATGAAGAAGTTATTCATCGTGCTAATTTCAGCACTCTCTCTATCGATGAGCGCACAACATGTGGCAACACTTGAAGGCAGCGTAGGAAAGAATCAAGCGCAAGATCGCGTGGTACTCAAAATGAACTTGGATTCTCAATTGACTGCCGAGGAGCGTGCTCAAATTTTACAATGGTCAAAAGATAACACGCAGTTTTTGACTGTGGAGTTGGGTGAAAAGTCATTTTCTATTTTAACGCTTGCAGAAAAGTGGGATAGAAACATCGTTTTGAAGGCTTTTCATCTCATGAATATCGAGAAAGTAGTGGGAGCTCAGGGCAAAACCATTACTCCAGAGGAATTTTTAAATTCGATCAACCTCTAAAGAATTTATGAAGAAAATAATTTTACTATTTGCAGCAATTGTTGCTGCGGTGGGAGGTTTTGCGCAAATTACGGCCAATGGATTTTCGAGCCGTTCGCTCACTGCATATACCAATGGAGCTACGAATGACAGTATTTATTTTTACTGCACGGGTGAACTAGGTTCGCTCACCGCGACACCCAGTGGTGGTGTTGCACCCTATGATTTCAACTGGCAACAATACAGCACTGCCAGCAACGCTTATGTTGCGTATCAGACTCAAAACGATCTTCTCGTATCTACATTGAACGATTTGCCTGCAGGCGGATATCGCGTCACAATTACAGATGCGAATGGTACTATCGTGGGTTGCGATCGTGCATGGATTTCAGAAGTACTTACTGACCCAAGTGTCAATGTAAACCCAATCGCTCCCGGTTGTGGTTCTGTTAGCCTTAATGGTCAGGTGACTTATGGCACTGCAACTCCATACTACAACCCACCGCCCGATCCAATGATCGTAGGAGCAAATACTCAGATAACTGTATGTTTCAGTGGTACCCACACGTTCGTATCTGATATTGGTTTCTATTTCGTAGGTCCTGCTTCTTGCGGTAGTCCAACTATTACACTCAGCC
>CANGVZ010000273.1 GCA_947457285.1 Flavobacteriales bacterium
AAAAAACGAATGCTTGCAGTTTGTTTTTCCACTCCCTTTATTCGTCCTGTTCCACTGGCATTAATAATGACATTGGTAATCTCTGAAGCACGCTCATTGTAAATACCAACGGTCCAAATCTTCTTTCCGTCGGCGTCTTTATCAGGCACAAATGCCAATGCCACGCCTTCAGCTGAAGGCAATTCTATATCTTTCTTCATGATGTTATTCGCTTTGCCATTCTAATCCACTCTATCATATCCACAGGAATATGTCGCTCACGTTCTGGGCTCTGTGTATGACCCAAGCGTACCATTACCAAATTAAGTGATGGAATAGCAACAACATATTGACCTCTCAATCCGCGGCAATTATAAAACGGAATTCCGTCTACCTCACCAAGCCACCATTGGTAGCCATACCAATAGCAATTTTCACCACTACCTTTTGGTGAAACATCTTTCACCATGCAAGGCGTGAAAGATTCCTTCATATAGGCGGGAGAGATTACAGTATCATTTCCCAGAACACCTTGGTGTATCATCAAACGCCCAATCTTTCCATAATCGCGCGCAGTGGCATAAAACCCTGAGAAAACCTTTTCCATACCATCGGGCTTGTCCAAGTTCCAATAGGCATCATCCTCTGTCCCGATACATGACCAAAATTTTTGATGAAAATATTCCGAGCAACTTCTTCCGGTGGCTCTGGACACAATCATTCCAAGGAGAATAGTATTTCCTCCTTCATAAATCCAACCCTCCCCAGGCGCGGAGGTAACACTGAACTGGAGTGTTTCGTCAATAAGATTTTTACCAAAATACGCTTTCGCCATAAAGCCAAATGGATTTCCATAGCTCTCCCCGAAAGGAATTCCCGAACTCATTTGAAGGAGGTGTTTGATGGTCAAATCTTCACCGAGACCTTTATCAAATTCTGGAATAAAATCAGAAACCTTTTGATTCACACTTTTGATATAGCCCTCCTCTATTGCTTTTCCAATCATAAGCGAAACAAAACTCTTCGCCATTGAAAACGTGTTGCTTCGTGCTTTCTCGTTGCCATCTGCGAAATACTGTTCAAACAGCAGGCTATCATTTTTAAAAACTAAAAAAGCTGTAGACTCATATTGATTGTGTAAAGCCAGTTCTTCGGCATTAAGCGTCTTTTTATTGAATTCTTTGGATAACGGCCAAGGCTCGGGCTTATCCGCCTTAATGGTGGAGACATTGAAATACTCCATATCATAAATATCAGGCTTGGATTTTCCAATGAGATACGTGCTTCTCAAACCATAAAGAATATGTTCGTTACCCGTAATGTAAAGAGCAGCCACTGCTATTGCCAACACAGCAAGCAAGCCGAATAGAAACCGCTTTAATATCCTCATTCCGTAAATTTTGCTGAAATTTACTAAAAACCGAAACTTTTAGCTTCAAATTCGTATACGTCAGGACCAAGCACCAATAAAATGAGCAAAGCAATTATTCTAATATTCTCCCTTTCCCTAGCTAGTATCCTCGGATATGGCCAGGACGAGATGCGCAAGGCAAACGAAGCCTACAGTGCAGGAGAATATGAAACGGCGCTCACAATTCTCACAGAATTTCTAGAAAAAGGAGCTAATCCTGAAGCATTCAAATTGAGAGGGGATTGTCTACAAAAAGTAGGTGATGCTTCTATGGCCCTTCAAGATTATGATAAAGCAAGAGTTTATGGGTATCGCGAAGATGATCTATTTCTCAATAGAGGTATCTGTAAATCCACCATCGGTCAGCTCGACGGCGCCAAACTCGACATCATTTCATACATAGAAAAGCAACAAGACGACCCACGAGGATACTACTGGATGGCAGCGGTCGAGTACATGAATGCAGATAACAAAGCTTGCTCACGTTATGTCGATATGGCCATTGCACTCGATAGTACCTATTCAGATGCCTACTATCTCAAGGGTGCCAATCTTGCCGATACCGGGCGCAATCTTCAGGCGATGGAGTATTTTCAATTGTCATATGAACTGAATCCAAAGCAGCACCGCGCAAAACTAAATGTAGCTGTGATGCTCATAGATATGGGACAATTTAGAAACGCTCTTGAAATTCTCAGTGAACTAAGATTAGAGAATATAGATTTTCATGGCGAAGTATTGTACTACCGAGGAGAGGCCTTCTATCTAATGCACGACATGGAAGGAGCTTGCATGGAATGGAATGAAGCCGCAAATCTCGGTGATCCAGACGCGGCAGTAAACCACAGAAAACTATGTCTGGATAAAACTGGAAAGGCCAAAATCAAGCGCAGATCATACGGGGAGTTTTAAAACAATCTTCAAATCCCAGTTTGCTCTTACATTAATTTTTTCAGGGAATACATAAATATCTTCTGCCGGAATACCCTTATCAAAATCGATTGGATTCCAAAGTTCGTTTCCATCAGTGTCGACAAAATAACGAACCGAATATTCATTCGGTATCAGTCCCTCTATTTGGATTTTTTTATCATTCGGTTGAAGTCTCTTTTTCCATACAAGTATCTTGGACTTGTCATAGATTTCAAGCCATCCAGATTGTTCACTCATCCTATCATCAAGAGAAAGTTCAACCGTTCCCAGATCTTCTGCTTTATATGTTTGAAATGAAATTTCCAATGAATCATTCGACACCAGAAACTGATCCTCAATGATTCCCTTTGATAGTTGAAGTTTATACTTCTTTCCTTCTTTGATCGCCGGAACAATGTAGTAGTCGCGTTCGGTAAGCGCATTAGGTGTTAGCGTTTGGACAAGTATGGAGTCTTCCATAAGCCTTATACTACCACCATTTTCCTTCAATCTGCTCATAAATGGTGTGGTGAAAAAAATGGAATCATTCTTCCTCCATTTTGGTGTCACATTATGAGTCAATTTCAAAACCGTTCTGAATTCATCCTTTATATGTGGAATGGCGACAGTATCCACATCATCATTAATATTTACATACAGATCCACATTCTTGTTTTGAATGGGAGCCACCAATTCGTAGAATATTGAATCCTTTGCTTTGTTAGAGTATAAAACTCCCTCCAATTTATTTTCAAACTGTAAGTCAAGTTCAATCTTCTGAGCAAAAAAAGGACTCCATGGAAGAATAAAAACTCCTGTAGAATCCACCTCGTAATTGGCCATTGAAGGACTCTTTGGAATTTGATTAAACAACTGAAAGTCCAGTTCTGGTGATAGACTATCTACCACTTGCGGAGCCACTGAAGACACTAAGGTTGAAACACGCTCATCTTCATCGACATTATAATTTCCATTCAAGTCTTCCAAGGCAAGTACTTGATAACTCCCCTCTTTCATAAATGGCAATACGTAAGAACCATCTTTCTTGGTTTTTGTGAAATAGGATGGTTGTTTATTACCTGGTTTTGAAAAATTGACGGTATCCGAAAAGACGAGAATACGCGCACCAGCAGCGGCTTCATTGGATAATGGATATTGCGCCGATCCGTGCAAAGCGAGGCTGTCAATATTTTCACCGGTAGAAAAAACATAGAGCAGGTTTTCCGCCTTATTCCCTTCATTAAGATCGACCACACCATCAGAAAAATTGAAAGTGTAGGTGGTGTTGGGCTGGAGGGTATCCTTGATTTGAACAATGACTGTCCTGTTTTTCACCTTCACCACGGGCTGAGTTTTCATGGGGGGTGAAATCAATAATTCTTGATAAATATTATTGAGTGCCACGTATTCATCAAACTCTATGGAAAAAGTCTTTTCAGAAAAATTCTTTTGAAGATTTTGCGGAAACATATTGACCACGACAGGAGCTGTAAAATCGCGTTCGCCGCCGCTCAATGGCTTTTGTTGAGCACAACCCCACAATAGCAAAACAAGGCAACCAAGAATTACTTTTTTCATAGCCAGTTCATTTTACCAATAAGATCGGTAATTTTTTCCAAATAAAATCGATCTGTCTCATCAAAATGGGCGAGATGTTCGCTATCAACATCCAATACAGCTACAACCTCAGTATTTTTAACAATAGGCAACACAATCTCAGAACGAGAGGCACTGCTACAGGCGATGTGCCCGGGAAAAGTATCTACATCGTCAACTATTATCGTCTGAGCTCGGTCCCAAGACGTTCCACA
>CANGVZ010000274.1 GCA_947457285.1 Flavobacteriales bacterium
AAGACTTAAACTAACGCAACACTACGCGGCTACAAGAAAAAAACATGTCGCTGAAATCGAGGATACAAAAACAAAAATTTCGGAGAATATTCAAGCCTTGCAGGCAGATAAACAAGAGAAAGAAAGGCTTGCAAATGCTAAGGAAAAAGAGAAAAAAGAAATCGCACAAAACAAAGAAAGTCAGCAGCAAAAGCTATCCTCGCTGCAAAAGGAAGAAAAGAAATTGCGCGATCAGCAGAAAAAACAAGAATCCGATCGGAAGAAGTTGACAGCAAAAATTGAAGAGATTATTCGAAAAGAAATCGAAGAGGCGCGACGAAAAGAAAAAGAAAGAGCGGATGCAGAAGCGAAAAAGAACGCTGCCACAGGTACTGCGGGTGCCAAACCGAATGACAAATCAACCACAAAGCCAATTGCTGCCGCGCCTGAGGTAGTGGCATTAAGTGCAGATTTCGAAAAAAATAAAGGAACATTGCCCTGGCCCATTTCTTCTGGTGTTATAACGCAGCGCTTCGGAAAACACCCACACTCCAGCATCGCCGGCATCGAGGTAAACTCCAATGGTGTTGACTTCGTCACCGAAAAGGACGCGAGTGTATACGCAGTTTTTGGCGGCACTGTTACCAGCATTTTTTCCATTCCAGGCGCTGGTCAAAACGTAATTATTACGCACGGTTCATACAAAACAGTGTACTCTGGATTGACCAATGTTTCCGTTTCTGTTGGTGATAAAGTATCTACAAAAGAGAAAATTGGAAACGTACTCTACGATGGCGAAGAATATACCATGCACTTCGAAGTTTGGAAAGTGAACGCCGAAAGCGGAACCGCACAAAATCCGGAGTCTTGGATCAAGCGTCGTTGATCTCCAGAGAACGCAGGCCCTGCAAGCCTCCGCTATGTATGGCAAGAATTTTTTGATCTGGAGTGAAAAAACCTTTTTTCACCAAATCATCAATGCCCCACATCATTTTGCCTGTGTAGACCTGATCAAGCCACCAGCCCTTCTCTTCTTTTTTTCCTAAAATGTAATCGACTAATTCTTGTGTGTGGCGCGCATAGCCACCGAAATGATATTCATCCATGAAGACTATTCCTTTCATGACATCCTCGGTTGCCTCTTTGTCCATCAAGAAATACATAAGATGATTTTGCACTTGCTCGCGCATGAAGCCTCCCTTGAGTGACGAGAATACGATAAGCTTTTGGTGAGGCTTGAGTCGAAGTGCCAATCCTGCCGCCATTGTGCCCGTGCCTGCTGCACAACAAACGACATCGTACATTTCATCTTCCTTTTCCAACATCTCCATGCACCCATTTACACCAAGATAATTGGCTCCTCCCTCTGGTATGATATGCGCTGGGCCATATTCTGCCATCAACCACATTTTGAAATCTTCCGTATGCTTTTCACGATAAGCTTCTCTAGTGACAAATTCGAGTTGCATTCCCCAGCTTTCCGCGTCTTGAAGGGTTTGACTCAATTGTGGCGGCCTTTCTCCTCGAATGATGCCGATACTCCTCAACCCATTTTCCTTAGCATAATAAGCGGTCGCGTGGATATGGTTGCTCCATGCTCCACCAAAGGTGATGATCAACTCCAAGCCTTTCCGCTGAGCCATTTCAACATTATATTTGAGCTTATACCACTTGTTTCCAGAAACTATCGGGTGATTTCTTTCACAGTGCTTTATAAATACCGCTGGTGACGCGGTCCACTCAGAATATTCCATGGAGCGAATATCAACATTTAGTTTTAAATAAACTTTTTTCGACTTGCCTTGTTTAACGTCAGTATGTTCATTTTTGCGCATTGTGATGGAAGAGAAAGAAATAGAAAATAGCGCTCCTACTCACGACCCTAACGCCGACTATTACTACAGCCCCGAAGGATACATTGTGTTTACCGAAAAGTATCATCTCAAGCGTGGATATTGTTGTCAAAGCGGTTGTAAACATTGCCCGTTCGGTTTTGATAAAAAAACTGGTCGTTTCAAGGCAAGAGACTAACTTTGTCCTATGTTGACAGCAGATAATGTATTGACTAAAGAATCTTTCCAAAAAATGATCTTGGAAGGAATTCCCGCCCAATTGCCGGCTCCCACATTTTTTCAAGAAGGTATCAATCGCGCCCCCAAGCGCAAAGACATCCTCAGCCCGGATGAAAAAAAACTGGCCCTGAGAAATGCTCTCCGATACTTTCCTGAACATCTACACGCTTCACTGGCGCCCGAATTCATGGCCGAATTGAAAGAGTACGGACGTATCTATATGTACCGTTACAAGCCGGAATACGACATCTTCGCTCGTCCGATTGATTGGTATCCTGCTAAATCGCAGCAAGCTGCGGCGATCATGCTGATGATTCAAAACAATCTCGACCCCGCTGTTGCACAACATCCATATGAGTTAATCACTTATGGCGGAAATGGTGCTGTTTTCCAAAACTGGGCCCAGTATCTTCTTGTGATGAAATATCTTGCTGAAATGACCGATGAACAAACGCTGGTCATGTATAGCGGACATCCGCTTGGGCTCTTCCCTTCGAGCAAAGAAGCTCCGCGTGTTGTTGTCACCAACGGTATGATGATTCCCAACTACAGTAAACCCGACGATTGGGAAAAATTCAACGCGCTTGGGGTTACCCAATATGGTCAAATGACTGCTGGTTCATATATGTACATCGGTCCTCAAGGCATTGTGCACGGAACTACTATTACTGTAATGAACGCTGCGCGTATGGTGCGCGCTGCACGCGGCGATAACTCGATTCAAGATCTTCCAGCAAAAGGACTTTTATTCGTTACAGCTGGTCTAGGCGGAATGAGTGGAGCACAACCAAAGGCTGCGAATATCGCAGGCTGCGTTAGTGTTACAGCAGAAGTCAACCCAAAAGCCGCTCACAAACGCTTTGAACAGGGATGGGTTGACGTGATTCTCGAAGATATTGATGAATTAGCCATTCAGGTTAAACAAGCTCTCGCCGAACAGCGCACAGTTTCCTTCGCATTCGTGGGTAACATCGTTGACGTCTGGGAAAAATTCCTTGAGGCTGATATCCGAATAGACCTTGGAAGCGATCAAACCTCGCTTCACAATCCTTGGGCTGGTGGCTACTATCCCGCGGGGCTTTCATTCGAAGAAAGCAATACACTCATGGCCGAAAGGCCAGAGGTCTTTGCTGAAAAAGTTAAAGACTCTTTGCGCAGACATGCAGCTGCAGTCAATGCTCACGCATCCAAAGGCATGTATTTCTTTGATTACGGCAATGCGTTTCTCCTAGAATCTTCGCGTGCAGGGGCAGAAGTAATGGCCGAAGACCACATTCACTTCAAATACCCAAGCTACGTACAAGATATCCTGGGCCCAATGTGCTTCGATTACGGATTCGGGCCTTTCAGATGGGTCTGCTGCAGTGGCACAGACGAAGACTTGCGAAAGACAGATAAAATCGCGGAACAGGTTTTAATTGAAATTAAAAAAGACGCTCCGCAAGAAATACAACAACAACTCGCTGACAACATTCGCTGGATTCAAGAAGCAGAAAGCAATAAGCTCGTCGTGGGCTCAAAAGCTCGAATCCTCTACGCCGATGCGCTCGGCAGAATGATGATTGCAAAAGCTTTTAATGATGCCATTGCAAAAGGTGAAATAGGCCCTATAGTGCTCGGTCGTGATCATCATGACGTATCAGGTACCGATTCTCCTTACCGCGAAACTTCAAACATTTATGACGGTAGCAGCTTCACCGCAGACATGGCAGTGCATAATTTTGTTGGAGACGCCTTCCGCGGCGCAACTTGGGTTAGCTTACACAACGGCGGCGGCGTAGGTTGGGGAGAAGTCATCAACGGCGGCTTCGGTATGCTGCTCGATGGCAGCGCAGATAGTGAACGCAAGCTGCTCAACATGCTTCATTGGGATGTCAACAACGGTATCGCAAGACGTTCTTGGGCTAGAAATAAAGAAGCCGTTTTTGCCATTAAACGCGCCATGGACATGAATCCACAATTGAAAGTAACTGTTCCAAATTTTGTAGACGATAGCATCCTCGATGGCTTGATTTAGATCCCGCTTTAACAGATTTTAAGAA
>CANGVZ010000275.1 GCA_947457285.1 Flavobacteriales bacterium
AAATGATCCTGTATAGGGTCAAGTGTGGAAAGATGGAACAGACCTCGTGCAGCGCGGATTCCAATATCTAAGTGATCATTTTGGAAAATATCCATATCCACAATACAGCATCGTTCAAGGTGGTGATGGTGGCATGGAATATCCAATGATGACATTGATTACTGGAAATAGAAAAACGCCGAGTTATGTCGGTGTCGTACTCCATGAAGCAGCGCATAGCTGGTATCAAGGAATTCTTGCCACCAATGAAGCGCTCTATCCTTGGATGGATGAAGGCTTTACTAGCTATGCTTCTGGAGAGGCATTCAACACGCTTTTCGCTGGCCGCATTCCAGGTGATCACAGTCAGGCGTACAATAGCTATCTCGGCATTGTTGAAGAAGGAAAAGAAGAGGCTCTAGATACTCACGCCGATCATTACGTTACAAACTACGCTTATGGTACTGCTTCCTACTCCAAAGGAGAGGTGTACCTCGCACAACTAGGCTATGTAATTGGTAAAGAAAATTTAGACAAAGGTTTGTTGCGCTACTTTGATATGTGGAAGTTCAAACACCCTACCGCCGATGATTTTATTCATGTGATGGAATTACAATCGGGAATGGTGTTGGATTGGTACAATGAATATTTCGTTAACTCAACAAAGACCATTGATTACAGCATTAGCGCTTTTTCGAGCAATGATAAAAATGCCTCGGTAACTCTTGAACGCAAAGGCCTTATGCCGATGCCTGTAGAAGTAGAGGTTACATTGAAAGACGGAAGCAGAGTGATGTACTACATTCCACTCGATATCATGCGTGGAGAAAAGACGGGTAAAGATTATAACGGTCAATCTTGGAATACTCAGGCCGATTGGAAATGGGTCAATGAAAGCTATACTCTCCAATTACCTTATCCTGCGTCACAAATCGCAGAAATTAATATTGATCCATTTGAAGGGACGGCCGACACCGATAGGGAAAACAATCAACTGATCATCCCGGCTGAAAATACTATGATCATAAAAAGAGACTAAGATGCTGAATGAATATATAAAATTCAATCCGAAGTATGACTTTGTAATCAAACTTGGCATTTCACTGCTATTGACTTGCTGCCTTGGACCGTTAGAAATCAAAAATGAAGAGATTGTACCAATCACTTTGCAGACGCTATTCTTACTTTTTTCGGCAATAGCTTTTGGTTGGCAAGTTGGTGCCTTGAATGCCTTCATGTATATATTGCTCGGAATGGCTGGCATCCCTGTATTCTCAGGCTATCACGGCGGGCATCAGCTCGTATATGGCCCCAGTGGTGGCTTTTTCTTTGGATTTATTGGTGCATCATTGATAGCAGGGTTTCTCGCCGAAATGCCTTGGGCCAAAAGGCCGTATTTTCATATCCTTATTTGGTTTGTAGGTCACGCAATTGTACTCGCACTCGGTGCCTTTTGGCTCAAAAAATTCTTGCCCGAATTATGGTGGGATAATATTAAAAATACGCTTCCAGGAGCGGCTATAAAATCCGCATTTGGATTTATGCTCATTCAAATAATAATTCGTTTCTTAGCGGGAAGAGATCAATTTTATAACAACAAACAAACAGCATCATGAGCGAGAGCATTCTTTTAAATATTGAAAATGGTGTTGCTACCATTACCCTCAATCGCCCTAAAGTTTTTAATAGCTTCAATGGTGAAATGGCACATGCCATGCAAGACGCTTTAGACACGTGCGCAAGAGATAAGGCCGTGCGCGCTGTTGTGATTATCGGAGAAGGTAAAGCTTTCTGCGCAGGACAAGATCTCGCCGAAGTTAGCGGCCCTGCCAATCCAGGATTTCAATCCATCTTGGCCGACCATTACAATCCCATTGTTCGAAAAATCAGAGAGATGGAAAAGCCTGTTGTCGCCGCCGTAAATGGCGTTGCTGCCGGAGCAGGAGCTAACATTGCTCTCTGTTGCGATATCGTAGTTGCCGCTGAAAGCGCTTCTTTCATTCAAGCATTTTCCAAAATAGGTTTGATACCTGACTCTGGCGGAACCTATGTATTGCCGCGCCTCATCGGTTTTCAAAAGGCTTCTGCTCTCATGATGTTGGGTGAAAAAGTTTCAGCAAGCGATGCAGAAAAAATGGGAATGTTGTATAAGGTTTTTAGCGACGAAACATTCGCACAAGAAGTGAATACTCTTGCACTCACCTTAGCTCAAATGCCCACCTACGGACTTGCTCTTACCAAAAAAGCACTGAGCCTTTCGATGACAAACAACTTCGAGCAACAACTTTCACTAGAAGAATCTCTTCAGATAAAAGCAGGACGAAGCGCCGATTATAGCGAAGGTGTAACCGCATTCATGGAAAAAAGAAAACCCAATTTCCAAGGAAAATAATGGATCTCGAAGCCAGAAAATATCCCATAGGTAAGATGAAAATTCCATCAGAATATTCTGATGAGATCATTCGTGTGATGATTCGTGATATGCAGAAGCTCCCCCACGATGTGGTCGCGGTAGCTGAGAAACTCACAAAAAAACAACTTCACATGAGTTATAGAGATGGAGGATGGAGCGCTATTCAAATCATTCACCACCTCGCTGATGCGCACATTCACGCGTACATACGCCTAAAGCTCGCACTTACCGAAAACAATCCAATCGTAAAAACATTCGATGAAGATTTGTGGGCAATAAATGCAGAAGCAACAACGGAAAACATCAAGCCATCCCTCATGATGTTGGAGGCAGCGCACGATAGGATGTGTAATACATTTTCGGCAATGACCGTTGAAGAATTTAACCGCACTTACTTTCACCCAGATTCTCAAAGAAACGTTGATATGCTCGAACACCTCTCCAAATTTCACTGGCATGGTAGACACCACCTCGGGCATCTTCGTATAATTTCTGCGCAATAATGAACTGGATTAAAGTCAGCAATCAACTCCCAGAAGACCAGCAACGCATTCTCGCATTCGTGCCGGGAAACAAGGTCTTTTTGCCAGGAAAATCCGGAGAATTCGAATTAAGAGAAGTAATCGTTTTACGCTTTCTAAAAGATTTTTATCCCGAAGGTTCTGAAAAGTTTATCAAACACGGGCCGCACTTTTGGCAAGGGGAAGGCAATAGCAATCACTTTTTTAAAGATGTTACTCATTGGCTGCCTATGCCCGCAAAACCTAGCGAATAACCAATTTTTCCGTTTGACTTCCAACCGATAAAAGATAAACACCAGGAGAAAGATTCAACCGAACATTCATTCGGTTTCCTTGAACTCGATCTTCCTGAATTATCCTTCCGGAGATATCAAAAAGAAGAATGCGTTCGCCTGTGAGGATTGATTTATCAAATTGAATAGTTAGCAACCCATCAGTCACAGGATTAGGAAAAACGACGAATTTATTCTCACGCTGTTCCTCTACCGTTAAAAAAACTTCTTCACTCAAATGCATCGCCACACCGCCTCCACTGTGACCGTAGGCCAGATCATCTATGCCATCTCCTGTGATATCCCCAAAGGCAAAAGCACAACGGTTGCCTTCATTGATTCCAGCAAACTCATCAGTAATCAATCCAAAATCAGAAGTCAAATCATTATTTATAACTTCATATTGATTGATACCTCCTGTCTCTGACCCGCAAAGTATCTCCCAAGCGCCATTTGAATTCTTGTAGGCATAAGGAACTGAAAAGCCATCGACACCCAAAAAATTAGTTGCTACAATACCCCCAAAAGTATCGTCAATCAATGTAAATATCGGTGAAGATGATGACCCTGTATTTTCAAAGAAATTGATGTTTCCATTTTTTTCACCAACAAGCAAATCCAGAAGCCCGTCTTCATTCATATCGACCAGGAACGGAGTGGACGACTGTCCCACATCAATCAGTGTATTCGTGTTGTCGTTGAGCCCAGCACCGCTGTAAACAAAATCAGCAACATTTGCAGTTCCTTCATTCGTAAATACATGTAGATTTCCATCCAGATTTCCTACCAATAGATCAAAATCACCGTCGCCATCTATGTCGTTAAAACAAGGATGAATGTTACGCCAGCCAAAGGAAGGCATGTCTAAATAATTATCACTGATGAGTTCGAATTTA
>CANGVZ010000276.1 GCA_947457285.1 Flavobacteriales bacterium
CGATAAAAATAAAATAACGGAGTACATCGATCAGGTGATGGTCAAATCGATGCTCAACGAAGAAGTAGAAGCTTTTGTCTTTCGGTATTTGCTGGATAAAATGCTCGACTACAAAAGTGAAGATGGTCTCTCGCATTTACTCACGTGGTATGTGAGTGATTGCACGGACAATACACATGTAGAAGACGCCACGAAAAACCTCATTACTGCCCTTGAGCGAAACAAACCAGGCAGCACCATAGAAAATCTTCGTCTTCCAAGCTTGCCAAACAAAAATATCGTTGAATTAAAGGATGTTTATTCTAAAAATAAAATAACCATCATTATGTTTTGGCGATCCAACTGCAGTCATTGCAAAGAGTTTGAGCCAGAACTTCAATCCATTTACAACAAATACAAATCACAGGGAATTGAAGTCTATGCTATCGGCACCGACAAAGCTGAAGAGGATTGGATGGCCAGTGCAAAAGAAAAGAATAGTCCGTGGATACATGTATTTTTATCTTACGACTCGCGCAAGGATTTTAGTAAAAGATTTCCCGTTCCAAGCACTCCTACATTGATTGCGGTGGATCAAAATGGAAAGATATTGCGTCGACTTATTATGCGTAGCAAGCTAGAAGAAACCATACAAGAAATGCTCAAAGAAATCAATCCCTAATTATGTCGGATAATAAAAAATTACTTTTACAAGACACCATTCGTGCAGTAGGTGAATTCCATGAAGCCTTTGGAATACCTAATCGTTTTGAACCGATAGGCGCTCTCACGGAAAAAGAATACACGCTGCGCTTTAATCTCATGAAGGAAGAGAATGAAGAGTACTTAGATGCAGCAAAAAATGGAGACCTGGTAGAAATTGCCGATGCCTTGGGAGACATGCTATATATACTTTGTGGAACCCTCAATGCACATGGCTTGCAATCTAAAATCGAAGAAGTTTTTACCGAAATTCATCGAAGCAATATGAGTAAGCTCGATGAAAACGGGAAACCCATTTATCGCGAAGATGGAAAAGTAATGAAATCCAATCGCTACTTTAAACCAAACATAGCCGCGATTATCAATGAGTGACACGGTTAAGAAATACCTCCCCCACTCCATTTTCATTATACTCGCAACGGCATTACTTGCGCCTCTGGGATATTTTTCACTTTTCTTCAAGCTCCCCGATGGCGTGCATTTCATTCGACAGAGCGATAGTCTTTCATTCGTTCTAAATTACTTGTATTTCGAGGCTTCGATTTTTGAGCCTGAAAACTTTAATCTCGTGAGCGAAAATGGAAAGGCTGCCAGCGAATTTCCACTATTTTATTGGATCACGGCACAATGTTCACTCCTATGGAATCAGCCCGCGGCCATCATTCGTATCATTCATGGTTTGTGTTTTTTTAGCGGCATTTACACACTCTTTCGTTTTCTACTAAAAGAAAACACACCATTCATCGCAGCTGTAGTGGCGGCATGTTTGATGTTTTGTTCGACTGTAGTTTTATATTACAGCAATAATTACCTTCCTGACATTGCTGCCGCTGGCCTTACGATAAGTGCAGTATGCCTTACGATGTCAAACAATAAAAAGAATATCATTATTGGTATAGCGTTGTTTACGCTGGCCTCTCTGATCAAAGTCACTTATGCAATCTACCCCATTGCATTCTTTATATCCTTTTTTATTAAAAAAGATATTGCAATTTCTACAAAAACCAAGCTCACTTTGCTCGTAGTCACCGCACTTATCATTAGCTCCTGGTGGCTTCATGTTCATTACTACAACCACAACTTGAACAATGATTATTACGCGAATAGAGCAATCCCCCTCTGGAAAACTAGTCGTCCCGAAATAGAGGCCACCATAGACCTCATTCAAAACTATTGGAAAAACAGTTATTACCCCGAAATTTCACGCTGGTGGTTTTTCGTTCTTATTCTTTCTACTTTTCTTTTTGTAAAAAAAATCGGCCGCTTTCTCTTCGCGTACAATATGCTCAATATCCTTGGAATTGTATGTTTCGTTATCCTATTCTTTCAGAAATTTCACGATCACGACTACTACTTTCTAATTTGTCTTCCCGGATTAGCGGGAATTACATTGACTGCTTTACCACTTATTTTTCAATACAAAAAACAAAAGTGGTTTCAATTCACTGTGATATCTGTAATGACAATAGTGCTGCTATCTGCATACCTCTATATCACTCCGAAGATTGAAAAACGTTGGGCAGCGACTGATTATATTCAGACTTTACACCCTCAGATGCAACAATTCCGACAAACCATCGATCGCACGGATATAGAAAAAAGAGATAACATACTCGTAGTGGGCGACTCTACTATGAATGGTGTATTATATCAACTAGAACGGAAAGGCTATGCAATTCCAATTATTCCGAAGGCGACAAAAGATGTATTGACTGAAAAACTGATTTCAGATTTTGATTGGATTGTACTTTTGAAAAAACCTCGTACTGAAAATCCAATTCTAAATGAACATTTGGAAAAGATCCAAAAATATCCCGCATTAATCCATTGGAAGAAAGGAGTCTAATCTCTTAGACACTCCTACATCTCCATTATCATAATATATCACCTTCAGATATATCTGTTGGATACTATTACCTTCCATTTTCCTTCCCATTAGGTCAAAATATTCTTCACGAATAATATCGCGTAGAACTTGCGTTGAATCCTGAACATTCACAACAAGACACTCATTATTCAAATCAACCGTTTGTTGATAGCCGCCAGAAGATGCTTCTGATAGTTTCAAAACAATCGTCTCACCTGTCTCTCCATTAAAACTATAACTGGTGCCTACACAAAAGATTTCACCTGAATCGTTGAATGCTGCATTCACAAAAAAATCATCTTCTTCGCCTCCAAATGTGGGTGCTCCCGCGAAAGTGCCATTGTATTCTAACATCATGACAAAGGCATCCTTTTTTCCAGCACCTCCAAACTTCAAATAACCTGGCAAAACAATTTTATCGGCTGTTACATAAACGTCAGAAAAACCAAAATCATCACTCGCACCAATACCCGCAGTAAGTAGAAGATTTCCTTCATTGTCATAGCGCGCGTAATAACCGCTTACATAATCAACTAAATCGATCTCTCCTGCGATGTGCACTAATCCTTCAGCATCCACGAAAATATCATTGATAATCACATTTCCTTGAGTATCTGAAACTGACAAATTACTTTCACTAAACGTAGCGCTATTCAGCTTTAAGATTTTAGAATCATTTAAAAAGGTCTCCTCATTATTGACGTTATCAAGGTAGGATGCAAGATAAATTTCTTGACCTACGACTTCGATAGCGGAGGGAATACGTCCTGATAATTGAGTGCCCAAGGCAATATATTCGAAAACGTCCCCAACGTTGTAATGCAGTAGCTTGTAGCGATCCACACTGGAGTAATCTTCAATTAGTAATAACGGACGATCATTTAGCAGCGTCATTTGATGAGCCACTTGCCATGAGGTAGCACTATGCGAAGCATAATTTAATTGCGTCCCATCTGTGGAAATAGACATAACAAAAATATCGTAGCCATCGTTCCCAACATGGAGCTGTGTTCCGCTAATAAATATCTCATTCGCACTGTTTATCGCGATTGCACTTGGCTGCTCTATGGCACCCGTTCCATACACTTCTGACCACAAGCAATTGAGATTTGCATCCATGCACGTCACCACTATGTCCGTATGCGAAGATGGCGCGGCATTGGTGCTAGACAACACATAGACGAAACCATTGGCATCTATCGCCACATCCATTCCTTCTTCGACATTTGATGTCCCGATTGTTTTGAAAATAGCCAAAGGCAAATCGCCTCCAGCAAAAACTGAAATCGGCCAACAGAGAAGAAGAAGAATTATACTTTTCATTGTATTGCTTTTCTAACCTTGATAAGTCTTTCCAATAGCCCTTCTAACAATTCGAGTCGTAGCATATTTGCTCCATCACTTTTCGCTACTGCAGGATTCGGATGCGTTTCGATGAATAATCCATCTACCCC
>CANGVZ010000277.1 GCA_947457285.1 Flavobacteriales bacterium
AAAAGATACTCAATGGAGAGAACGCAGGTAACATAGTTGATTTAGAACATGGTGATTGGTATAGAGAATTATTTGCACCCAGTATAACAGCAGGTTTATTAAAACCATCAGATTTGGCGGGTTATAGAAATAATCAAGTTTATATAAGCAAGTCTAAACATGTTCCACTGAATGTGGATGCTGTGCGCGATGCGATGCCATTATTATTTGAATTATTAAGTAATGAGCCAGAGGCTTCTGTTAGAGCGGTTCTTGGACATTTTATTTTTGTTTACATTCATCCTTATATGGATGGCAACGGCCGCATAGGGCGTTTTATGCTAAATGTCATGTTTGCATCAGGAGGCTATCCATGGACGGTAATTCCTGTTGAAGAACGCAAAGTGTACATGGCCGCTTTAGAAAAAGCAAGTGTAGAAAATGATATAGCGCCATTCGCAAAATTTATTGCTCATTTAGTTTCTGAAGGCATGAAGGGAAATCCAGTCGCGAGCTTGAAGAATTAGAAAGTGGATTACGTCAGCAGATGAACTGAAACATTCAGCTCACAATTATCGTGGTCAATGAGCGATCAAACACCAAACTTTTCTGCATAAAAAAACCGGCTTCATCAAATGGAATTTGATAAAGCCGGCTTGTACCCCGGGCGGGACTTGAACCCGCACGACCGTTTCGGGTCACAGGATTTTAAGTCCTGCGTGTCTACCGATTCCACCACCAGGGCAAAAGGGGTAAAAAAAATCCCGATCTCTCTAGACCGGGACCATCGAGCGGGAAACGAGACTCGAACTCGCGACCCTAACCTTGGCAAGGTTATGCTCTACCAACTGAGCTATTCCCGCTTGTTCTACTTTTGGGACGGCAAATGTATAACGGATATCCAATCTGTCAAATTTTTTTTGAACTTTTATTTATCTTTCTTGAATTCTATTGAAAATCAATCCTTTCAAAGATCGCGGAAACCGCTCCAGTATTGCTTTTCACCAATTCATCCGCCCGCTGACCCATTTCCATACGCTTCTGTTCATCTTCCAGCAGTGTTCTTAAGACACATTCCAAATCACTGAGGTCGCGCGCAGCCACTGCGGCGCCCGTATTCACCAATTGAACAGCTTCGTCAAACTTCTCATGCTTCTTCCCAAACACCACAGGCATCCCATATACCGCCGCCTCCAGCGTGTTGTGTATGCCTTTGCCAAAACCACCACCAATCACAGCAATCTGTCCGTAGCGGTACAAAGAACTCAACATGCCCATATTATCTATCACCAACACACGACTCCCGGCTCCCAATGAACCAGCGCTGTAGCGTGTGGGATGATACTTTTCAAACATCCGAACAATTTCTGAAATGCGTCCTTCATCAATGTGATGCGGCGCAATGATCAATTTCAACTCCCGCACTTCACCCATCAATCGCTGCAATACACCTTCTTCTTCGCGATAACTGCTACCTGCCACAATCGTTGTTCCACTCGAAGTGAAGTTTGCAGCAAGATCTATCTCTTTTGATTTGGTTTTAATATCGACTACACGATCATAACGTGTGTCACCACAGACCTCGTAATTGCTCAGCCCGATCGAGCTCAGCAATTTTCCACTTTTTTTATTTTGTAAAAAGAAAAAGTGAACACTCTCAAGCACACTCCGCCAGAAGGCGCTGCCTTTGAAAAATCGTTGATCTTCCCGAAAAATACCAGAAACAACATAGAGTGGAATATTCTGCTTTTTGATTTCAAAAAAATAATTCGCCCAATATTCATATTTCACAAAAAAGACTTTTTCTGGTTTCAAGAGAAAAAGCCACTTTGCCACATTCTGTGGGGTATCCAAGGGCAGATATAAAATCAAATCCGGTACGCTATAATTCTTCCTCACCTCATAACCGCTGGGTGAAAAAAAAGTCAAAACAATTTTCTTTTGAGGATAATCAGACTTGATTTTTTCAATCAAAGGCCTTCCTTGTTCAAACTCGCCCAAAGATGCGGCATGTACCCAGATAACGTCGCCTTCATTTGCTTTGCGCCATGCTGCAAGCTTCGCCCACACTTGTTTTCTTCCCTCCAACCACTGCTTAGCTTTTAGATTAAATGGCGACGCTAAAACGATAGCGAGCTTGTAAAGCCTGATGCCGATATTGTAAAGGAAATGCATCAATGATTAATCGTAATAAAATTCATCGGGTTCACGCACATACAAATTCAAAACCCAACCTGCTCGCAAACCAAAGAGTATGTCGCGGCGTTGCTTCGTATCGCGCTCCATGGTATCAAAATTCAAGTCCCTTCTGCTTTGAGTAAAACCTTGATAACACTCCACGCCTGCAAAGAAATTGATCAATTTATTATTAGACATCAATGAATATCCCGCAAATTGATACGCCGTAAAACCATTCGTCAAGCGGTCGTATCCTTTTTCATAATCCCCATCCAAAAAGCGAATTTCATTTTCCTGATGTTCGATACGAATCTTATGCTGCATGAATCCTATTCCTCCATAAACCAGAATACCCGAGTTGGGATTGGGACTCAACACATTAAAAAGTCTTCCAAAGTCAGCTGTCACTGTGTATCCGCGCTGCTGTATGAAAATCTTTGCAATCTGACCTTGATTGTCAAGGATTTCGCCGCGCTCAGTGTAAAGATTTGAAAGCAATCCTGGTTCATTCACATTGCGCCCGTAGATATAGGTGCCCTGAATGCCATAATACCAATTGGTTTTCGATTTAATGTGAAATCCGATGCCAACTGACCCATTATTACCAAAGCGGTCAGCCATGTCGCCAGCAGGACTTTGAAATCCCCAGCTTATCGACACATGTGGATTAAACACGGAAGAGTCGCGCACTTGATACTGCGCATTAACTTGGTGAATAAAGTGCAAAAAAAGAATGAGAACCCCGATCTTCTTCATGTTACAAATTAAGGTGGATATTTCAGATTGACCAAAAAATCCTTGTGTACATTTACCCCCCGCAAACAATACGTGAATGAATCCAATTCAAATGGTTGACCTCAAAGGTCAATACGCTAAAATTCAACAAGAAATAGATGAGGCGGTTATTAATGTTATTCGCTCATCAGCGTTTATCAATGGTCCTGAAGTAGGGGCCTTCCGTCAAGAATTAGAAAATTACTTGAGTGTTAAACACGTCATCCCTTGCGCCAATGGCACCGATGCGCTGCAAATCGCAATGATGGCACTAAACCTCAAGCCTGGCGACGAAGTGATCACCGCCAGCTTTACTTACGTGGCCACGGCAGAGGTGATTGCACTTCTCCAATTGAAGCCAGTACTCGTGGATGTGCATCCCGATACATTCAACATTGATCCTGTGGCAATCGAAAAAGCTATCACGCCGCGCACAAAGGCCATCGTACCGGTTCACTTGTTCGGTCAGTGCGCAGATATGGAAGCGATTTTGAAAATCGCTTCAAAACACAATCTATTTGTGATTGAAGATACCGCTCAGGCTATTGGTGCTACCTACACGTTTAGCGACGGTCGCACCGCACGCGCGGGTACTATGGGGCACATTGGAGCGACTTCCTTTTTCCCTTCCAAAAATCTTGGCTGCTATGGCGACGGCGGTGCATTATTCACCAATGATGATAAACTGGCTGAACAGATGCGTATGATTGCCAATCACGGGCAAACGGTGCGCTATTACCACGATGTAGTAGGCGTCAACTCGCGCTTGGATAGCATTCAAGCGGCTATCTTGCGCATCAAATTGCGTCATCTCGATGCTTATAGCGCGGCCCGCAATGAGGCAGCTTCTTTTTATGACGAGGCTTTTAAAAATGAAGCAAAATTGAAGACGCCTGCACGAGCAAAAAATTCTACGCACGTTTTTCACCAATATACCCTTATCACCGACGGCGTCGATCGCTTCGGATTGCAGGATTTCCTTTCTACAAAGGGCATTCCAGCGATGGTGTACTATCCCGTTCCGCTCCACATGCAAAAGGCTTATGTGGATCCCAGATATA
>CANGVZ010000278.1 GCA_947457285.1 Flavobacteriales bacterium
TATTCACTCAGTTTTCTCACTTTATTGATATCATGTATTGGCTTTTCGGTGATATAGATAATATTCAAGCTCGCTTCAGAGATTTCACACACCTGCATTCGACCAATTTTGAAGATAGTGGGTCGGTTACATTCGATTTCCTCGCAGGGGGTATAGGAAGTTTTAATTTTTCTACCTCTGTTTTCAATAAAAATTTTGAAAGCACACTTACCATTGTTGCTGAGAAAGGAACGGTAAAGATTGGTGGACAATACATGAATGAGGTGGTGTATTGTGATATTGAAAATTATCAAATGCCGGTACTTCCTGAAGGCAATCCAGCCAACGATTATGGCGATTATAAAGGAAGTGCGGCAAATCATGTTTTCATCATTCAAAATGTGATCGACACCATTCTTGGAAGAACCAATATTACCACCAATGCTCTTGAAGGTTTGAAAGTAGTAGACATCATTGAGCGTATGTATGCAGCGGCTCCGCGCACTATGAAACAGGTGGTGAAATTAGATGCTTGACAACTCCATGAAAGTCATTCCAGTTGATGCCAGCAATGAAAAAAACTTTGATATTGTTCAATCAAAGTGTAACGAGGTCTATTCTTCGAAGATTTGGTCATCGGCCTATACCACTGGTTTGAAGCGTTTCGCAATACAAGCAGATAACGGTGATATCATTGGCGGATGGGCTGCCTATGAGAGAAAAAAGTGGGGATTGAAAATTCTAATCACACCGCCATTTGCCTCACACTGTGGCTTGTTTTTTTTATCGGATAAAAAAAATCCAAGCGGCATTCACACGGATGTCAAGAAATGCATGGAGGCCATCGCTTCTTTTTTGATTTCATCTTCGTATCATTATTTTAAAATAGAATTTCCTCCCGAGTTTCACGACTTTCAAAGCTTTATATGGAAAGGTGTGAGCGTATCTACGCGTTACACATATTTGCTTTCACTCAATTCGTCTATCGACGATTTGGAAGCAGCTTTTGATCCTAAATTGAGGAATAAAATTACTAAAGGGAAAAACGCTGGATTCGAAGTGAGCATTGAAAAGGATGCCAACACGGCCCATAAATTATTTACTCTTAATTTACAAAAGAAGGGAATCTCGTGGAATGATGAGATTTTGACTGGCTTGATGCAATTGCCGGAAATGAAGAACGCTGTCATCTCTGAAAATGGAAGGCCTTCTGCGGTTGCGATGATTTGTGGTCAAAATGAAAAATGCTATTACCTGTTTGGATCTACCGATAAGGGCAACAGCAATAACTCTTCAGGACCGATGGCACTCTATCATGCCATACTCTTGGCTAAGTCTTCCGGATTCAGTCTTTTTGATTTTGAGGGGTCCATGCTACCAGAGGTAGAACAATTCTTCAGACAGTTTGGTGGAAAATTGACACCTGTATACAGCATAAAAGGAGGACGGGGCCTGTGGCCCCGTCTTATTAGTCTTTATTTGAAGTGATTGCTTATCCGTTGATGGAGTCGTAAGTCACTTTATACTCTTTGTCATTTTGAAACCATTCCATTCCAAGTTCCATCCACTCCTTGGCTTCACCTTTGCTTCCCTCGTCATTCAAGCGAAGTGAGTAGGTGATAAGAGCGTTCTTTAGAAGGTCAGACAATTCTTTGTTGTTGGTCTTTGCGGTTTTGTCAGAAAGCATGGCTTTTGCTGTCGCGAATGCCGTTTCAGCTTCTTTTTTACTCTTGAGCGCAATGAACGTCATGCCCAAATAAATATGCGCTCCAGCATCTTTTTCTTCCAGGTTGATGAGGTAGCTATACATTGACTTGGCTTTGGTATACTTCGCTTGATCCATCATCAATTCGCCTTCTGCAATGATTGCATATCGAAGCTTTGCGAAGAAATCCTCATATTCTGCGTAGTAAACACGGTCCTTATCCTTTGAGGCATATGCCTTCAAATATTTCAAACACATTTTGAATGCGTCTGGATAACGTGCACGTAAATCATCTTTTTTATTGATTTCAAAATACGACATACTTAAAAAGAGGTATGGCATAGCATCTTTTTTAGTGTCCTCATCTTCAGTGTAGCCTGTCGCTTTTTGAACTACTTTATCATATTTCTCACTTACAAATAGTGTCAATAGATCTTTATATTCTCTGCTATCCTGAGCAAGAACAGATAGCGAGCTTGAAAGAATTACGGCCAACGCCAATGCGATTTTTTTCATTCCTTTGGATTTTTGAGTCGGATTTTTCAAAAACAATGCCTAAAGTAATATGTCTTATTGCATATTGCCAAATGCAAGGCGATTTATGAAGAAAAAAAATGATTCCTCCAATAAACTGGGGGCAAATATCGTAGAACTTTCTCAATCTTGGATGCGCAAAAGAGGTTGGAAGCCGATGCCCTTTCAAATGGAGGCTTGGCAGGCCTATGCAATGGGGCAGGAAGGCCTAGTGAATGCGCCTACGGGAAGCGGAAAAACCTATAGTTTGCTGCTGCCTGCGCTCATCCATGCTGCAAATCATGCTGAGCCTGCGGGAATTCGTATCGTTTGGATTACCCCCATTAGAGCTTTAGCCAAGGAGATTCTTCAAAGTGCTCAGAGGGTGATTGATGAACTTCAACTACCTCTCAAGGCAGGCATTCGCACAGGTGATACCACCGAAGCTGAAAGGGCTGCACAAAAAAAGGCGTTTCCTCATCTTCTCATCACCACTCCTGAAAGCTTGCATCTGCTTTTGGCTTCTAAAAACTGTTCTTCAATTTTCGCGCATCTCGACCTCCTCGTGGCAGACGAGTGGCACGAATTGCTATCCTCGAAAAGAGGTGCAATGCTGGAATTAGCCAACTCGCGCTTGCGTGGTTTGTCTCCTTCGCTGAAAATTTGGGGTATCAGCGCCACCATTGGCAACCTTCAACAGGCTTTGGAAGTATTGGTTTTCAATCGAAATGGTATCATCGTTCGCGCTGCTCATGAAAAAAAGATAGAAATCGTTTCCATCATGCCCGATGAGGTTGAAAAGATGCCTTGGGCTGGTCACTTGGGCATTAAAATGCTCCATCGAGTGGTGCCAATCATCAATGATAGCAAAAGCACATTGCTATTTACCAATACGAGAGCGCAATGTGAAATATGGTATCGCCACATTCTCGAACACGACCTGAGCTTATCTGGCATTATTGCAATGCACCACGGCAGTATATCGAAAGAATTGAGGCATTGGGTAGAAGATGCCATCAGTGATGGCCGTCTGAAGGCGGTGGTATGTACTTCCAGTTTGGACTTGGGCGTTGATTTCGCCCCTGTAGAATCTATTGTGCAAATTGGAGGTCCAAAAGGTGTAGCTCGTTTTTTACAACGAGCCGGTCGCAGTGGACATCGTCCTGATGCACTTAGTAAGATTTATTTTCTGCCCACGCATTCGCTTGAGTTGATTGAAGCTGCTGCACTTAGAGAGGCAGTGCGAACTTCATTTATAGAAAATAGAGAACCCATCATTCGGGCTTTTGATGTCCTCATTCAATACCTCGTCACACTTTCTGTTGGTGAAGGATTTGATGCAAATCAGGTTTTTCAGGAGGTACGTAATACATACTGTTTTAATACCATTAGCGAAGAAGAATGGAAATGGATAATCTATTTCACCGCTTCTGGTGGTGATTCGTTGAGTGCGTATCCAGATTACAATAAACTTATTTTAAAAGAGGGCAAATATGTAATTGCGAATCAGCGACTGGCAAGACGTCATAGAATGTCTATTGGAGCTATTGTGGGCGATACAATGATGATGATAAAATACAAGCGGGGCGGCTTGATAGGTCATGTAGAAGAAAGTTTTATCGCGTCATTAAATGAAGGCGATTCTTTTTGGTTTGCAGGAATGGGGCTTGAGCTCATTCAGGTGAAGGAGCTCACTGCTTATGTGAAGAAATCCGAAAAAATGACGGGTAAAATTCCCAGCTGGCAAGGGGGCACGCTTCCGCTCACGAGCCGTATGTCGCATATGAGTCGAAA
>CANGVZ010000279.1 GCA_947457285.1 Flavobacteriales bacterium
GTCAGCCCATGTATGATTTTGGTGTGACTTTGATACCCAAGAATATCAGTTCTTTACCGGGGCTTCATTCATACGCATTCGCCCAGGCTGATGGCAAATGGCTCATTGTTGGAGGAAGAAGAGATGGATTGCACGCTCGACAGCCATTTAACTCTTTTCCAGCCAGTCAAAACAATACAACGCTAATCGTAGTTGACCCTGTAAACAATCAGTTTTGGGAGACTTCAATGATGTCACTGCCATTGAGTGTGCAAGAGCAATTACAGTCTACAAATACGAATTTTGAGCAATCTGGAGATACGCTTGTGTTGATTGGAGGTTATGCTTATTCTAATACTGTTGGCGATCATATTACCTTCCCTTATTTGACTACCATGGTTGTTTCAGAGGTAATAGACGCTATTATAAACGATATTGATTTTTCTGCTTCGATCAAACAAATTTATGATGAAGAATTTGCTGTATGCGGAGGACAATTGGCGGTGTTGAATGGCAAATATTATCTTGCAGGGGGACATCGTTTCGATGGTCGTTACAATCCTATGGGAAATCCAACGTACACTCAATCTTATACGAATCAAATTAAAATATTTGAATTGGATAATTCTGGAGAAATCCCCTCTATTTTGAATGAAACGTCATGGACGGATGAAGTACATCTGCATCGACGAGATTACAATTTACTTCCCCTTTTAGACGCTGATGGAGACCAGTCATTTATGATATCTTCAGGGGTGTTTCAAACCGACGTGAATTTACCTTTTTTATATCCCGTTATTTTTAATGAATTTGGCTACACACCTGAGGTAGATTTTATGCAATATTTATCTAATTACCATTGCGCTCACACTGCCTTTTATGATGAACTTCATCAGAAAATGCATACCATGTTCTTTGGAGGTATAAGTCGTTATTTCATGAATAATGGTGTATTGATAGAGGATAGCAATGTTCCATTTATTCAGACGATTTCGGTAATTACTTTCGATAGTAATAATCAAATGCAAGAAGTAGAACTGCAAACAGCTATGCCAGATTTGCGCACTGCGAGTGCTGAATTTATCCCAAACACCAACTTATCGTCTAGTGAGAATGGTGTAATCCTGCTTCCAGATGAATTAGGGGAAGGAATCTTAATTGGTCATATCTACGGCGGAATCTATAGTCCCACTACAAATCCTTTTAGTGTCAATCAGACGAATACGACCTCTGCGTCTTCTTTGATTTATGAAGTTTGGTTGAATAGAATCAATGTATCGAATGTTGAAGTCGTAAATAGTCCGAATAATTTTGAATTAAAAGATTTGATGCTTGAAAAAGATGGAACGTTGAACTATACATTAAACGCTCCATTTAGTTGTAGCGCAAAAATTTATATAAGTGATATGAGTGGAAGGGTCGTCAGCACTAATGAGCAGCAAATTCAAGCGGGTATTGCAAATTACTCATCAGACGGTACCAACACTTACCTGTCTCAAGGATTTTATAATGTTCACTTTTCATTTGAGGGGAAGTATTTTCGATCAAAAAAAGTTAGAGTATTATAAATTAGAGCAATGTTTTTAAACAGCATCTTAACTAGTTTTTTTGTTTTACATTTTTCGGTAGTCTTCAGATTTAGTACAAATGGCTTTTGATCTGCTTTCATCACAAGAATGTTGACGTTCATCATAATACTTGGGCTTTCAGCAAAGGCCAAACTTATATTTACATTGCAAGTAAGTTTCAATATCTTAAATTGATTAAGTCAAGGTTAAAAGAATTGGTTTGGAAGAACCAATACAGGTGGTAGAAGACAGCGCTGAGCTCTTTTTTAAATGGAGCATCACGCTGTCTTCTTTTTTTTAAATTTTTTATGCGAGGGTAGGCTCGGTAAGACTTGCCAAAAAATGATATTAGTTACCGCCATTCGTGAAATATGGTTTTAACATAACCCTTGTATGTTCTGCCAATGGGGATTTCTATTTCTGATATCCTGACAGAATTCAGATTTATTGATGATATTTTCTTCATATTCACCAGATAGGATTTATGTACTCTGAGAAAAGGAGGTGAGGGCAAATTCTCTTCGAAATGAGCTGTTGTGGAATTAACCAATAGTTGTTTTTTACCAGTAAGAAACAACTTGGTATAATTCCCGTAACTCTGCACATAGTCGATGTCGTGGATCGAAATCTTAATCCAGTTGTCACTTATCTTAACCCAGATGTCTTCTTGAATTTCAGAAGAAGAGTTTTGCTTGGATGGGGCTCCAGCTTTTTCAATGGCTTGAAGATATCTTTGAAAGCTAAAAGGTTTAAGCAAATAGTCGCATACATTGAGATCAAACCCTTTAATTGCGTATTGAGAGTATGCGGAAGTGATGATAACGGCGGGTCGGTTCGTCAATGCAGAGAGCAGTTCTATGCCAGATAGACCAGGCATTTCAATATCGAGGAAAAGGATATCAACTTCATTCTTTCTCAATAAATCTAATGCCTCCATAGCATTATGAGCATGAGCCACAATTTTTAGATATGGTGTCTGACTGGAATAATGCGAGAGTACCTCGTGCGCTGGTACTTCATCATCTACAATTAAGCAACGGAGCGTATTTTCGACTTTCATCATTTTATGTGAAATTCCAAGGTGCTATGATACATATTGTTTTGAATGCCGAATTCGAATGTATGTTTTTCAGGATAATGAACTAAGAGACGTTGCTTGAGGTTAGAAAGACCGATACCAATCCCCTTGGGCTTTTCAGTTCCTTCGTTTTGTAGCGTATTAACTACTTGAAAGAAAATTCTACTTCCGCTTTGTACAAGTTTAATCTCTACTTGCGAGACACCCCAATTATCAACACTATGCTTGAAAGCATTTTCTAGTAGCGGTGTGAATAGAAGTGGAGCAATTTCAAATGATGGAGTCTCTATCTGAATGAGTTTTTTTACTGTGAGGTGCTGCCCCAGTCTTCTTTGTTCGAACGCTACAAGATCTTCGATATATGTTATTTCCTCACTCAGTGTTACAATTCTTCTTTGAGTGCTTTCAAGTTGGTGTCGAAGGATGCGAGAAAGTTGCAGAATAAGTTCTTTGGTTAGATCAGGATTTGTTAAAGAAGATTTAGCCTTTGCTCTTAGACTAATGCTGAGATAGTCGATTAATTATTCCAATTGTTACCCTGTAGAAATTTGAAAAATTGAAACTTCCGTGTTTTTCGAATAAACACACTTGCTCTCTTTCGTTTTTAATGTTCATCATATTGAAAAGGCTGATTTTTACATTCTTATCAGCTAATTCTGCATTGGGAGTTGCATTTGTGCAGAATGATGAAGCACGAACGAAGTACAGCGGTGAAAGAGATAAAAAGCTTTCGTCAGCGTAATTTACACGCTCATCATAATTACTGTTGTGACGCAACACAATCATTCTACTTTTAACCTTTCTGCAGGATTGAAAACAGCGGGGTCTAAGAATTTCTGATGCTACTTTTTAGCATAGGTTAGAAATTCACATGGAGAATTTTATAATTGGTATTTAAGCCAATGCTCCGCCATAAGTTTCGATGCGAACAATTAGGGTTTCATAATCCTTCGCGGCTTTTTGTTTAAATTATATTTAAATGAAATTTATACGAAAAAATAATTTTAATGGTCTAGAGATTTTAGTTGCAACTGAGTCTGATTTTTCTTTCCCTATTCATTACCATGAAACGATTTGCTTAACATTGATTTACGAAGGTATTGAACACGCTAAGTTTAGCTCAAAAATAATGAATGCAACTGCTGGTCGGATTACAGTTTTGGCACCTTTTATATCACATTCAAATCCATATAGTAAGGCTGACATTGTTAGTTTTGCAACATTTTACATTGATTATGATGTTTTGAAATATTTCAATAATGGGAATCCAGTTCTTTTTGATTATGTGAGCTTTGAAGATGAATATTTGTTTTCGACTTTAACTAGATGTATAGAATTGCCA
>CANGVZ010000280.1 GCA_947457285.1 Flavobacteriales bacterium
GATCATTTTACAAGTCCATTTTTAATAAAGGATGTAGCTCTCATGTTCGGAATGTCAGAGTTTAGATTCTTTCGTTTGTTCAAGCAAGTGTTTGATGAAAGTCCATATCGTTATTTATTGGTAAAACGCCTGTGGTATAGTTGCTATATCCTACATCGCAATAAGATGAGTGTCACGCAAGCTGCCTTTGAGGCTGGATTCGCGGACATACACACATTTAGTAAAGCTTATAAGCGTTTCTTTTCCATAACACCTAATCAGAATAAATTATTAATCGATTGATAAAACTTCTTTTTTGCACATTGTGTTTTGCGTCCTGCCTCATTGCTGAAGGTCAATTCGGTATCACAGGTACAGTAAAAGATATGGATGGCAAGGAAATAGAAAATGCTGTTTTGGGTTTATATAGGAATTTAGACTCAGTTTTAGTAAAATCTACAATAAGTGATAGCAGCGGCCATTACACTATCAACGAAGTGGATACAGGTTCTTATTTCTTGACATGCACCACCATTGAATTTGGCGTTCGGACCGGAGAGATGTTTACTATAAATGAACTTGTTCAGGAATATGTTTTGATGGATTTTATCAACTCGCCTTCTTTCATAGAAACGAAGGAGGTGGTGGTGAGTGGCATTCGTTCTTTTATAGAAATAAAAGCAGATAAAATAATCATTCGCCCGGAATCATCTATTACTTCGGCGGGGGCATCAGCATGGGATGTGATACTTCGTGCACCGGGCGTTACGGTAGGGGCCAATGAAACTATCTCGCTTCGAGGCAAGAGTGGTGTTGAATTTTACCTGGACGAAAGACCGATGTTTCTCGGTGGTGAGCAATTGATAAACACGCTCAAAGCAATGCCAGCATCGGCGGTAGAAACGATCGAAGTTATTACCAATCCAGGAGCACGTTATGACGCAGAAGGTGGCGCTGGTATTATCGTGATTAGACAAAAAAAGAGCAAGGTCAAAGGTTGGAGTGGGAGTTTCTCCAGTGGTTTTTCGCAAGGATTTTATCCTCGAACGAATCAATCGTTTAATGTAAGCAGTCGGTTTAATAAATTCAATTTTTATGCGAATGGCTCTTACAGTCGAAGTAATACGTATCAAGATTTGACCATTCGAAGAAATTTCTTTAATGATGATGGCAGCTTTGCAAGTGGCTTTAGACAACACACCTGGTTGCGTTCAGGTGGTAATAATTACAATGGTCGAATTGGATTGGATTTTTATGCAACCGATAGGCTGACTTTTGGTGCATCAGTTGGAGGCTTCTTTTTCGATACATTTAATAAAAATGATAATGAATCAATTTTGTCGAATGAACAAGGCCAAAAAACGAGCACCGTATATGCTCTGAATCCGTTGAGTCGTGAATTTAATAACATTAATTATAATTTCAATTTTAGCTATAAAATTGATTCTTTAGGACAAAATGTGAGTTTGAATGCAGATTATTTGAGTTATGCATCAGATATTGAACAATCGTTACTCAACCGTGTCTACTCGCCTGAAAATATTTTATTGAATGAATCGAATTTAATTTCTGTTCTACCTTCCACTGTCGATATAATTTCTGTAAAAGCGGACTATACGGCTCCTTTAAGTGAGTTTGTAGTTATGGAGACTGGAGTGAAGATTAGCAGTGTGGCTACAGATAATAAAGCGGATTTTAGCGATGAAATCAATGGTGAACTTTTTCCCAATTATTTATTCAGTAATCAATTTTTTTATAAGGAAAATATCAGTGCTTTTTATGTTACGTTTTCGTTGAATCGACCTCGATACAGCGTTCAGTTAGGATTACGCGATGAGGCAACGCGAATAGAAGGTAATCAACTGGGAAATCCAATTCAATCCGATTCATCTTTTACTAGAGAGTTTAATAATTTCTTTCCAACTGTATTTGCGATGATATTGCTTGACTCTATAGGGAAACATGCATTGACCTTCAATGCAGGCAGGCGTATTGATCGACCGAATTATCAAGACATGAATCCCTTCACTTATCCGTTGGATCAGTTTACGCTATACTCTGGAAATCCATTTCTTGTTCCGTCTTTCACTTATTCAACCGATTTATCATACACCTTTAATAATCAACTTACCGCGAGCATGCTCTACAATTTTCAAGAGCAATTGATAACGGAGGTTATCAGCCAAGAGGGCAACACTTTTTTTAGTAAGCCAGGCAATTTATCCAAGCAGCATTCCTTTGGTTTTGCTGTGAATGCGAATATTCCATTAAAAAAGAAATTTATTTTTCAGTGCTATTCTGAGGTGATGAATAATATTGTACTCACTGATTTGAATGGGAATTTTTTGGATAATCGCGGCACCTATTGGTATGTAGGGCCAATGATAAGTTGGAGCAATGATAAGTTGTGGGGTATGGAGATTGGTGGGAATTATACGACCCGCGTGGCATCTGGTCAATTTAGAACCATCGCTGTCGCAACGATGAGGGTGGGAGTGAGTAAAAAGGTGTTTGGCGGCAAAGGAACGTTCAAGTTGGCGTGTGAAGATGTTTTTCACAGCAATAGACCCGGAGGGGATATACTCGGTCTGGGTGCATCTACGGCGAGCTGGAAAAGCCGTTTTGATTCACAGGTGATTAGTTTTTCATTTTCTTATCGTTTTTCGAAAGGGTCGGCGCTTAAGGCTAGGACTCAATCTGCGGCTGATATGGAGAAGGGACGGGTGAAGTAATCGGAAAAATTCGGAATCTGATTCCGGATTTTTCCGATATTTGCATTATGATTGAGCGCATCGCAAAAAAGAAACTTACTGAATTGGCCGCTTCTTTCAAGGCAGTCGCGGTCACGGGGGCCCGCCAAACGGGAAAGACTACGCTGGTACGGGATGTTTTTAAAAAGAAGCCCTACGTTTCTCTTGAGAATCCCGATACCAGAAGATTTGCCATTGAAGATCCAAGAGGTTTTCTTCAAACTTATTCAGAGGGCGCCATATTGGATGAAGTGCAGCGCGTGCCGGAATTGTTTTCTTATTTGCAAGAAGTTTTAGATGGCTCAAAAGAAAAAGGAAAGTTCATTCTTACAGGATCAAACAATTTTCTTTTGCAAGAAAATATTGGACAAACATTGGCTGGAAGAATTGCAACATTGAATTTGTTACCTTTTTCAATCAAAGAGCTGCGCAAGGGAAAGTACATGCCTGAAAGCGATAATGAGCTCATGATAAATGGATTTTATCCTCCCATTTATGACCAACAAATAAAAGCGGATGACTGGTGCTCCAATTATGTAAGAACATATATTGAAAAGGACGTAAGACAAATTAAAAACATAACTGATCTTATTGCTTTTGAAAGGTTTTTATACCTGCTAGCAGGTAGGTCTGGGCAAGAGTTAAATTTGAGTGCTCTCTCTGTGGAGGCAGGTGTTGACTCGAAAACAATTCAGTCATGGATTGGCATTTTAGAGAGTAGTTTTATCATTTACCTTCTTCGACCACATCACCGAAACTTTAATAAAGTCATAGTAAAACGTCCCAAGGTATATTTTTACGATACAGGTATTTTATGCTATCTTCTTGGAATTAAAAATGTCACGCATTTAAATAGTCATCCATTGCGCGGAGCAATCTTTGAGGGTATGGTGATCACCGAATTAATTAAAGAAAGAAAGAATGCAGGACGAGATATCAATTTGTTTTTCTGGCGCGACAAATCGGGTCGAGAGATTGATGTAATCATCGATGATGCAGGGCAGTTGCTTCCGATTGAAATAAAATCGGGCATGACAATCCATTCGGAATTTTTTAAAAACTTGGACTATTGGCTTGCTTTGAATGCATCTGAAAAAAGCGTGGTTTTGTACGGTGGGACGGAACGTCAAAAACGCAGTGATGGAAAAGAAGTGCTGAATTGGCGTATTTTAGAAAAGTCAACATTATAAACTCTCTTACTTTAACCCTTTCTTTGCATCGTGGAACAAATGAC
>CANGVZ010000281.1 GCA_947457285.1 Flavobacteriales bacterium
AATTTGTTGTGCCGTTAAAGATTCGCGAACAGTATAATATTGAGCTTCCTGTTTTATCTGCCTCGTTCACCAGAAAGCTGGAAGGCATTGAATCATTTGATCTTTCAAAATTGAAAGCCTTGGGTGAACTGGATGAGAAAGGAAATTTTAAAGAAAAAGAAATATCACTGATTCATGGCACCACGGAAAAGAAGGTAGGCACAAAGCAGGTAATTATAGAGGATGATGATTACGTAACCTCACAAGAGTTACTTTCTGGAATTACCAACCGGATTATTCGCGAAGGGAAATTCAACGGAAAGTTTAATCACCTATACAAAATAGTAAAGCAGTACACGCAGCAAATATGCTTTGGCAAATCAGTCGACCTTGATTCAATGGCTGTAAGGAGAGCCTTAGCGAAAGCAGAACTCTCCAGTAAGATGATCCAAACCATTTCAAGAGCCTTAGGCGAGCACACCAAGGTGAGCACTGAAATGAAAATGCAAAACTATCCAATCTCATTAATAGAATTGGATGGCTTCTACTGGAAGCGCGACATTGCAGAGTGCAAGCGAACAGTATTTAACTACACACCCGTTTACAATAATTTAGAGAAGGATTTTGCTCTATTCCTTGATAAAGCAGAGGACATTGAACGCTTTGCTGCATTGGCTGAAAGCTACACCCTGTTCTTCATAGCATACTTGAATAAGAAAGGAAGTCAAAGCCTTTACTATCCTGACTTTGTTGTAGTTCAAAAAACTGAGGGAGGAAAAACCGTAAACTGGATAATTGAAACCAAGGGTTACGAAGACGAGAATGTTCCATTTAAAGATGATGAAGCAAACAACTGGTGCAAGAATGCAACTAAGTTCACCGGTGAAGAATGGAAGTATCTAAAAGTACCGGATAGAGTTTTCAGGGATAACATCAAGAGTCTTAAGTTATTTGAAAGCATGGTAAACCTTTTAAAGGCCCAAGTGTCAATTTAAGTTGTCTTTATGAGTGAAGTGCTAGAAACAGGCTATCAATACATAATAGTAGAAAGTTATACTGAAAGTGGTTCGGGTCTGCACGGTGATGTTCATGTTCGACCGATACCAGGACAAGATCCATATAAAACCTTCTATCGAGTAGGATGTTCTCATGAACTTTTTGATCCAAAGGTCTATCCTGTGGGTACAAAGTTTCGCATCAGAGCCAAAGTAACAAATCGACAAGGTTCACCATACATTTATTCTAATCCTACATGGCATTTTGATGTGATTTAGGATTAGGGTGTCCTCTTGACTGGCACACTTAAAAAAAAGAGCCCCCTAAAAAGGGAGCTCTGATAAAGAAATTTCAAACCACAACACGCGAAGTGTGTACTCACGATAGTCCCACCACATGCTGCGATAACGAAAGGGCGAAACTCGCCACTTGAGCCAAACGCCCGCCAGCAGCCACCAGCCACCGATGCGGACACGAAATATATATTTAAACATAATGCGGCCACACGGGACCGGATAGAAAGGTGCAAGGGCTGCCGGAAAAAAATACTACCCGAGGCATGTGAAATGGCAGGAGGGGAGCCATGCCTACGCGAGGCGCTTCGGCTTGGCAAGGGTGGCCCGGCCTTCGCGAGACGCTACGGCAGGCGGGATTTTTTTATGAGCAGGCCCCACTTAAAAAGCGGCATAAACTCCCCGAACCCTTGCGGCTTTCTATTCCGCACGCCCGTAACTTTGTGTTATGTTTAAGTATATTTCTCTTGCCAACAGAATCTAGATGGATAATCCCTACGCGATGTATATCAACTGTGATGGGGCAATGAACTACTCGTTAGGAAATCCGGGAGGAATTGGCTTTAATATAAGCTTTCCAGATTCAGTACCATTGGAGCCCATTCCAATTTCAATAGGAGTTTACAAAGGCGCTAATATTGAAATGTTGGAGATAGAGGCTCTTATTAAGGCAATGGAAAAAGCTATCGAGGTATGGGAGGAGTATCGAGAATATCTAGTATCTGTAAACTGCATAATTTTAATCACCGACAGGTTTGGGTTAAGGGATGATGAAAAAACATCTCCTTATAAAATTCAAGAATGGAGACGAAACGGTTGGAAAAACTATGAAGGCAAGCCGATAAAAAATCACAAGCAATTGGACCAACTTGATAAGATGAGGAAAAAGTTATCTTCTACTTCGAGATGTCCTGTTAAAATTAATTACAGAAGAAGAAAGCAAAATAGAGTTGCTGATAAGCTTGCCAAAGCTGGTCGAAAAGAAGGCCTACCTATTGACAAACTCGCAAAGAAGGGAGAGAAGATTGGAAAAAGAAAATTTGATGGAGCCGAGATTCCTTACTCAAAATTGAGAGAAGACTTGTCTCTTCACGTCAATGTTTTTAGAAAGGACCCGGTACAAGATGAATGGGAAGTTTGGGTGGAAATTTGCAACGGTGATGATGTCGGAAATAAACTTAAAATTTATGCGAGTAATGTTGTGGCCGCTGGTCTTAAAAGGGGGAACGAGTACTTAGTTAAAATTAGTGCGGTGTTCAAGCATCATATCCATATCTATAGTGAAATTGAGCATGTGCCGAAACAACCAAAGTTATAATCAGTTGCTGCGCGTGTGCCCTGCCGTTTGGGCAGGGTGGGCACGGGCATGTTCAGGGGAAGCAAATGAGTTTCCAGCTCTACCATTGAGACTTATTCTTTCTTTTAATTAACTTAAATCACAGTGAAAGAAACGGGAATCGAACCCATGACCGGAAATGTAACCTTTTATGTTTTTAATTTAACTTTTTCATGGAGCACAAGGATTTTGAATCGCCTTCATTTGTCAAATTCAGAGAATTTCACATTGAATTAAATCATTATATCAAACTTTCAATTGCTGCGATTGATAATTTACTTGAATCAAAAGCCGATCCTCAATTCGAAGATAAGGTAAATAAACTTGTGAGAGCAGCCAAGGAAAAATGGTATGGATTGCGTATTCTAAACCCGGTGGGGGAGTTGTATAATCTCAGGGTACAGTTGACAAAAACTGGTGTCATGTGGGTGTATTCTGCATTTGACGTTTTCCTTAATCATGTCAACAGTGTTTGTTCCCAAAAAGAGGCAGAGGAGTTTGATGAATCCATAGTCGATACTGGCATTGAATCAATGCGACTAAAAACGCTGTATGAAAAATATAGCTGGAGTATGGACAGTATTTCATACCTAGAAATTGTATATGACTATTACAGTCTAGCTAGGCACAGCATCGTTCATAATATGGGTAAAGCGAGTCAGGAGCTTATCAAAATTGCAGAATCTAAAGAATTTGGATACGCTATGGAATATTGGCCAACGGTTAACCCTGCTGGAAAATTGTCGCCTCCGCCCATAATTGATGAGGCTGGCTATATGACATTGAATCCACATCATGCAATAACCTATTCTGACGTTTGTTACCGAATTTCCAAGGACATAAATCACCATCTCCTGACTCATTTGGGTGTTTCCCATTTTGTCAAACGAACAGTCAAAAACAGAATTTTGGATACAACAAGTTTAGAAGGTATTCGGTGTAAGGATGTTTATCGATATATCCGACATTATGCAAAAATTGATTGGAAGCTGGATGGAATTGAGGACGCCTCCCTGAGAACAATGCTGGAGGAATTGGGGATCAGAAGGAAAGTTATAAGCAAGTATAAAACACTTATCGCTAATGACAGGCGATAAGCTAATTTAGAGAATTACCAAAATGTTGAAAAACGTCTCAGAACCACTGGATGCTAAATGTTAGGACACATCAAGCGCGGTGGCCTGAGCCAAATGCGGGGAGGTGCGATGGCATGTGCGTGGAAGCATATTTGGCTCTTGATTTTTTTCGTTCTTTTTGCATCAAGGCAAAAAGGACAAAAGAAAAATAGGGTGCGAACACTTTTGAAGTTCTGGTGAGCCAGCCTACGCAGGGCTACGGACTGGCAGGCTTTGGCG
>CANGVZ010000282.1 GCA_947457285.1 Flavobacteriales bacterium
CACGTCTTTTTTAACGGCTACTGTTTTGAGATTGCAAGTCCCCGGCTGTATGGAACTCATGTGTGGCTCCATTTCGCGAATAAGACGGCTTTCCAGGGCATCAATGTCAGAAATAACGAAAGGATCGATTTCGAATTCTATCGTGGTCTTCTTTAACTCGCGACGCGTATAATTGATGATTTCACCTGAAAATACTTTATTATTTGGAATATAAACGAGATCGTCGTCGTCATTGAGCAAGTGCACATTGGTAAGGGTGATGTCAAGTATTTTCCCCTTATTCCCATCAATGGATACCTGATCGCCAATGGTAATCACCTTGGTGAAGGTCAGATACATCCCGTTGATAAGATTGGAAATATAATCCTTGGTCATCAAGACCACGGCAGCGGCAATGAGCGATAATGTGGTAAATGCTTCTTTAACAGAGATGTTGAACAACGCCAACATCAAAACTAAGGACAAAAGAAAGTAGATGATGGTCACAATATGTCCAACTCCTGCTACAAAATTGTCGCGCTTGCGCTCCGGATGACCGGTGCGATAAAAAAGCAAGATTACTTGTCTCGAACTTTCTACCACGAAAAATGCAATCAATGTGCGATAGAGGGTGTGCTCAAACACCGGAGGCAAGTCCGTCAAAGATGTCAAGTAGTTGTACTGATCCTGAAAGATGACGATAGCAGCCAACGCCGCTAGGGATAATGCTAGTCGGGGTATGCTCAGATTCATAAGGTATTATTTCTCGTAATATCCTAATATTTCCAATACATCCTTCGGCTTCTGCTCTGGTGCAAATTCTCGATACTTGAATTTACCTTTCACATCTTTATCAATCAAGATGTGACGCGGCGAAGGCACGAGGCAGTGGTGAATGCCACCAAAACCACCCAAGGTCTCCTGATAAGCACCCGTATTGAAAAAGCCAATGTATTGGTCTTGGTCTGGATAATATTTAGGAAGATAAATGGCGTTGGTGTGCTGCTCTGAGTTGTAATAGTCGTCGCTATCACACGTCAAGCCACCCAAAAACACACGCTCATAATTCTCCTTCCAATTGTTGATTGGAAGCATGATGAATCGCTTGTTAATCGCCCATGTATCTGGCAAAGTGGTCATGAACGATGAATCGATCATATTCCATTTTTCACGGTCATTCTGTTCTTTTTGATATAAAATTTTGAATATCGCTCCGCCGCTTTCACCTACAGTAAACGAACCAAACTCAGTGTAGATATGCGGCACGGGTACGCCAGCGTCGTCGCACGCCGCTTTCACCTGACGCAAGATTTCAGTCACCATGTATTGGTAGTCAAAATTGAATACCAAAGAGTTTTTAATGGGGAATCCACCGCCGATGTTGAGGCTGTCCAAGGTTGGGCAGAGCTCGCGCAATTCACAATAAACCTTGAGACATTTCACCAATTCATTCCAATAATATGCGGTGTCTTTGATACCTGAGTTAATGAAGAAGTGAAGCATCTTCAACTTCAAGTTCGGATCGTCGTGAATTTGTTTTTTATAAAACCGAGCGATCATTCGGTATCCTATTCCGAGTCGAGAGGTGTAAAATTCAAACTTCGGTTCTTCTTCACTCGCAATACGAATTCCAATATTGAGAGGACCGGTGGTCTTTTCTTTAAAGGCATTCAATTCATATTCATTGTCGATAATCGGAATGATATCTTCGAAACCATCATTCTTCAAATCGAGAATCTTCGTTACATATTCTTCTTTTTTGAAGCCATTGCAAATCACGCGTTGCGTCTTGTCGATCTTCTTCATGATTGCCAGTCGGCGGATCAAGTCGATATCGTAGGCGCTGCTGGTTTCGATGTGTACGTCGTTTTGAAGAACTGTTTCCAACACATGGCGGAAGTGAGAACTCTTGGTGCAATAGCAATAGTGATATTCTCCTTCGTAACCAATCTCTGCTTTGGCAGTGGCAAACCATGCTTTAGCGCGTTGAATGTTTTTTGAAATTTTAGGTAAATAGGTGAATTTGAGTGGTGTTCCGTACTTCTTGATCAAATCCATCAGCGGAATGCCGTGAAACAACAATTGATCCCCATCCATTGTAAACTCCTCTTGTGGCCAGTCAAAAGTCTGCTCGATGAGGTCGATGTATTTTGTTTTCATCTCTTTCTTTTACCTAAATTTTTTTTTGCAAATATAGCATGACAAACTATCTGAAATTCATTCAGTTCACTGAATTGCAGAATAAAGGCTTTTTGGGTGTCAAATCCAGCGCTGACGCTTGAAGAATATGATCATTCCCAACACGCAAAGTCCCATGAGTCCGAGCACGTAATAGTAGCCATTTTGCCAACGCAATTCGGGCATATTGTCAAAATTCATCCCGTAAACTCCGACGATAAAGGTGAGCGGAACGAAGATCGTGGTAATGATGGTCAAAACTTTCATCACCGCGTTGGTCTTTACCGAGAGCATGTTTTGGTGCAGCTCCAGCAGGTTCACGATGAGTTCGCGGTACATGTTGATATTCTCCGACTCAAAGACGATGTGGTCATACACATCTCTAAAATACTTCTGATTATCAGCAGAAGACTGTCTATAAAGCGTGTTGATGGCCTCGCGCAAAGGATCAATGCTTTGTTTGAAGCTCAGCAGCTCCTTTCTCAAGTTGAGAATTTGACTCAAGGTGCTTTCACGGACATTGCGTACAATCTGTTCTTCGAGTTCTTCTATGCGCTCTGCGAATTGCTGACTCACGAGGATATAATTGTCAACGATGGTATCCAACAAGAGGTAGGCGAGGTATTCAGAGTCTTTTCCGCGCACACGGCCAAGGCTCGAACGAATGCGCTCTCGAATGGGTTCAAAATTATCTTCAGGAAATTCCTGGAAAGAGAATAGAAATCCACTGCCATATACGATGCTAAAGTGCTCGACGTGTACAGTCTTATTATCACTCTGATACTCCAACATTTTAAGGCTTACCAATGTGTAGTCGTCAAAACTTTCCACCTTGGGTCGGCCGGTAGAATTCATCACGTCTTCGAGGGCCAGTACGTGCACGTTGAATGTCTGCCCAATGTGCTCAATGATGGTGGAGTCGTGAATGCCATCTAGGTCAAACCAGGTGACGGAGTTTTTATCTTTAAACTTGGAACATTGTTGAATGTCTTTTAAAATGAATTCTTCCAGATGTTCGAGGGAGTAATCCATCACTCGGATTTTAACGGCTCCTTCCTTTCTTTTGCCTATGTGCACGAGCGAACCTGGCCCCATGTTCACCTTGGCTGCGCGTTGTTTGTGTTGTGATGAATTCATATTCAATATTACTTTAAAATATCCCACAATGCATTGCTGAAATGTTTGTTTTTTCATCAATCTGTTGTGTGGTTCCAACTTATACATTTGGATAAAATCAAAAACAAGTGAAAGTACATTTGATAGCCATCGGCGGCAGTGCTATGCACAACCTCGCCATTGCATTGCACGACAAGGGTTTCGTAGTTACGGGTAGCGATGATGAGATATTCGAGCCAAGCAAATCGCGCCTTGCTGCACGTGGCATCCTGCCTGCAGAAATTGGATGGTTTCCTGAAAAAATCACGTCTGATTTGGACGCAGTCATCCTTGGTATGCATGCGCGTCAAGACAATCCGGAATTGTTGCGCGCTCAGGAATTGGGGCTAAATATCTATTCTTATCCGGAATATATTTTCAATCAAACCAAAGAAAAGATTCGTGTAGTCATCGGTGGCAGCCACGGCAAGACGAGCACTACAGCAATGATTTTGCACGTGCTTCAATCTTTGGACATCGACTGCGACTACATGGTAGGAGCACAATTGGCGGGTTTTGATTGCATGGTAAAACTCTCAGAATCGGCGCCTATCGCGATTTTGGAAGGGGATGAATATCTTTCATCACCCATCGATCGCCGACCAAAGTTTCATCTCTATGGCCCAGATATCGCTGTGA
>CANGVZ010000283.1 GCA_947457285.1 Flavobacteriales bacterium
GGTAGTTTTCTTTCAGCAGCCTGTGGCAGAGGCGTGGAGGTGTTTTTTTAAAGACGGGATATTTGCCATTGGCTTTACTGCCATCTTCTGGTTGGGAAACCGAGCGATCATTCTGTTTTTTAGAAAACTATTTCCAGATCAAAGAGATTTGGGAAAACGGTTGGTCAAGCAAAGTGTAGTCGTTGTATTGTATACATTCATTGCTTCGATGCTGTTGGGTTATGTAGAGATGAAGCTTTCTGAGTCTGATCTCACTACATGGCAGCATAAAGGATTGCCACAAATGTTTGTAGTGAGTTTGGCGTCAACCTTCTTTGTACTTACGATTTATGAGGCTGCCTATTTCTTTTTTAAATGGAAAGATTCGATTGCGGAAACGGAGCGTGTGAAAAAGGAGCGTGTGTCATCGGAACTAGAGGCATTGAAGAATCAAGTAAACCCTCACTTTTTATTCAATAGCTTAAATACATTGGCGAGCATCATTCCAGAAGACCCAAAGAAAGCGGTGGAATTCGTTCAAAAACTTAGTTCTGTCTATCGCGGTATTTTGGATTTGAATTCGAAGCAAGTCGTGACTCTTCAAGAAGAGTTGGAAAATTTGGAAAAGTATATATTCCTTATGCAGACGCGCTTTCCAGAGAATCTTTCTGTGGAAATTAAGGCGAACGAAGAGTCAAAGAATTGTTTTGTTGTGCCGATGTGTTTACAAAATCTAGTAGAAAACGCTATTAAACACAATGTAATTTCAAAGAAGAAACCATTGAATGTGGTAATACAAACCACAGAAGAAGAGGTTTCTGTTTTTAATAATCTACAAAGGAAAATCACAGAGGAGCAGAGTACAGGAACGGGTTTACGAAATATTGACAATCGCTTCCGTCTCACTTTTGGTAGAAGAATTGTGGTAGAAGAAACCGAGCATTCATTCGGTGTGCGACTGCCTCTGGTAAAAATTGAAGGAGCATGAAAGTACTCATCATAGAAGACGAATCACCTGCAGCATCTAGACTAGAGCGCATCCTGAAGGCAATAGAGCCTAGTATCGAAATTGACAAAGTCATCGACACTGTTGAGGATAGTGTAGAATATTTTAATGAAAGCCCAACATTGGACCTGGTCTTCATGGATATTCAACTGGCAGATGGTTTGAGTTTTGAGATTTTCAATCGAACAAAAGTTACTGCTCCGGTAATTTTTACAACTGCATACGATCACTACGCGCTCAAGGCTTTCAAAGTGAATAGCATTGATTATTTATTAAAGCCCATAGATGAAACAGAGTTAAAGGCAGCGATTGAAAAGTATAAGAACACGCAACACAATTCAGAAGGTGTAGATCTGAAGTCTATTTTATCGGTGGTGCGTGGGGAGCATACGTTTAGAAAGCGCTTTTTGGTTAAGACCGCAGGCCGGCTCACGTTTATTCCATCAGACGAAGTGAGTTATTTTTTCTCGGAAGAAGGCACTACATTTATTGTAAACCGAGCGAACGATCGGTATTTATTGGAGCAAACACTTGAGGAACTAGAAGCTCAACTGGATCCAGGGGAGTTTTATCGCATCAACCGAAAGATGATTGTGGGAAGTAAGAGCATCAATCGCATTGAGCCATACAGCAACAATCGATTGTCATTGACACTACAACCAGCGTTCGCAGAGGAGGTAATAGTAAGTCGCCATCGCACGAGCGATTTCAAATCTTGGTTGGATAGCTAAACGTATTAAAAGCGATAGCGCAAGCTAATTCCACCATTCGTAAGATCGGGTCTATTTACAATCCCAAAATTATATTCTGGTTTCAGGTCAACGCTAATCATGAGTGGTACGTTGTGAAAGAAATATTCCATTCCTATGATGGCGTCGACTCCAGGCAGAAATACGTGTCCTACGAAGTCATTATCGATGTCAGGTCTATTGGTCCCAACGGGGTATAAGGAAGCATGCGCTCCTGCACCCAAATACCATTTTAGGCCTCTGACATCAAACATTTGCATGTGATGTTCATAGAGCAAAGTGGTGCTGAATCCTTGCCAACGGGCGTAAAGGATCATTTCAATGACATGCGCATCAGTATAGAAGTATTGACCAGTCAGACCTGTTCCGGTTCCTGCACGGCCTCCGGCAGCATATTCAAGCATGCCTCTGCGGCCTCTTTGAGCCTGGCATAACGTGGCCGTAAGAATGAAAATTAGTACTAGGGTTTTGCGTAACATGTTGATTTGTACGCAACAAGTACGAAAAGGTTATTCGAAGGTTAGATTATATTTTTTACCGAACTCTTCTTGTGCCTTGAGAAACTTTTCTTGAGCGAGCTTCGACACATCATGGATTCTTATTTGAACAGAGATGGTAGTATCAATCATAGGAGCGGTGATGGATTCAGCGGGCATGAGTTTGATCTCTTTGAGAATGCGATAGTCATCTTCTACCATTTTGTCGTATGCTGTGAAGAGGTCGCGCGCGGATTGTTGGAGAAGAGGATCGTTATTAAATGGGCCTATACTATCGATAGAGAGAATGCTGTGTTTGATGTTGCTTTGCATATTCACGAAAGCGAATTCAATTTCCTCTTTCGAAGCAATGGAGTCGGCGAATGTAGAATCGAATCGATCAAAGGCGGCGATGATGTCTTTTTGTCTTTGAATAATGATATCGTTGTATTGAGCGGCTTGTTCTGCCTTCCGGGTGCAGGAAGTAAGAGATAATATAGCAAGAGCTATGCTGAGGAAGCGGTTAAGGGTTTTCATAAGGAATCTTCTGAGCAAATGACGCAAAATTTTATTTACGTTGCCTCACTTTTGGCATTCATTGTTTGGAGTAGCACTTGATAGTAGGGTTTGCGAATCATTTTTGATTTGAGCCAGCAGAAGAATGTCATCGCTTGTGTATCTTCTTTGTGATCTGGCCAAGCCATGTTTGCTTCCGTTACCTCTTTTGCAAAGTCTGCGGCGGTGGCCCTTTCTGGATTGGCAATCAGTACCTTTATGAATTTCATAAAGATACGGGCGCGCTGATATGCGGGATGTTTAAAAAACTCTTCAAAGTAGCGCTCCATGCTAAGGATGCGGTTCCAAGCAGTATCGATGTTGCCCAGTTCATAGTGCACGATTACTTCAATCATATTTTTCTTGAATCTCCATTCTTTTCCCATTTTCTTTTCGAGCCAAGTATCTGTTTGACCTATTTTCAATATACTTTGATTGGCGCGTTTGTAGTCTTCGGATTGGAAATAATACACCGCGAGATTGAGGTGCATATTGAGCACGTCTTGAGTTGTGATGCGTTTGTCCTTGGAGGCGATGGTGGATTTGATGATGGTGATGCTTTCCTCGTTGCGACCGAGGTAAGTGAGCGTAGCGGCGCGAAGTTGAATGGCACGAATGGAAAGGCCGTGTTCTGATTCGAGCTTGGCGAGCCATTTTTCTGACTCCTGAAATTTCCGATTTCGATAGAGGCTGTGCGCTATGATATAATAGAAAACAGGTTTTGTTTTATCATTTTTACTGAATGCATTTTTCTCTTCTAATCTCCTATAAACACGAAGGATAAAGGACTCGAAGCGTGCATAGTCTTTCGCACTAATCACGGCACTTCGAATCATTTCAACCACACGCAACATGAAATCGGGAATGAGGATGGCCTCATCACGCAGATCGACAACGGAGAATATTTCCTTCGTTGTGACATCAGGATCTAATGGAAGTCCGCTGATGCGCGCCTCGTGCAAACGTTTTTTAATTAAACCAGCGGCGATTTTCAATCGCTGGTCGAGCATACGCTTTTCGGAATTTTGTTGCCATTTGAGTATAGTGTCGTTGAGGTCTGTGCCCAATCGCACCGATTCTTCAATCATCAATGAATAGATCAAGTCTAACAGCGCATAGGCGCGGCGTTTTTCTGCAAGAGTTGCCGCACGTTGGAAGAAGCGGGCAGCGGCAGTA